>JAURLM010000141.1 GCA_030831265.1 Chloroflexota bacterium | reverse complement strand
TTGATCGCGTTGAACGCGCACTTGGCGTCGAGAACCTGTATTCACCAGACAACCAGTCGCTGTCTCACTTCGTAGAGAACTCCATCCGCGCTGAAAACATGTACCTGAAAGACGTTCAGTACGTGGTGCGTGGCAATGAAATCATCATCGTTGACGAATTCACCGGCCGCCTGATGGAGGGCAGACGCTACTCAGACGGTCTGCATCAGGCCATTGAAGCCAAAGAAGGCGTGGAGGTGCAGAAAGAGAGCATCACTTACGCCACCATCACATTGCAGAACTACTTCCGCATGTACGAAAAACTATCCGGCATGACCGGAACCGCTACGACTGAAGCGGAGGAGTTTTTCAAGATTTATAAGCTTGAAGTGGTTGAAATCCCAACCAACCGTGAGATCAAGCGTTCCGACCTCGGCGACCAGATATTCATAAATGGTGAAGCCAAGTGGCGGGCTGTAGCTCGGAAGATTGAAGAACTCCAGATGGAGGGACGGCCTGTTCTGGTTGGAACGACATCCATCGAAAAATCCGAGCACTTAGCCGAACTTCTCAGGCAACGGAATCTCAAGTTCAACGTGCTGAACGCGAAGCAGCACCAGCGTGAGGCGGAAGTCGTCGCACAGGCCGGGCGTCCCGGTGCAGTCACCGTTTCCACCAACATGGCCGGTCGTGGCACGGACATCATCCTCGGTGGTAACCCGGAAGCCCTCGACATGGATGAGGAAGACTGGAAGCGCGACCACGACAAGGTCATCGAGCTTGGCGGGTTGTTCGTGCTGGGCACTGAGCGACACGAATCACGCCGTATCGACAACCAGTTGCGCGGTCGTGCAGGGCGCCAGGGTGATCCGGGGACTACCCAGTTCTTCCTATCTACGGATGACGACATCATCAAGTGGTTTGGTGGAGACCGCATCCGTGGTGTGATGAACATGTTCAAGTGGGATATAGACGAACCCATCCAGAACAAGGTCATTTCCCGAACTGTCGAAAGCGCGCAGAGCAAGGTTGAAGGTCAGCACTTCGAAGTACGAAAGACGCTGGTTGATTATGACGATGTGGTCAACACACAGCGTGATGTCATCTACCGAATGCGCAGGCAGATTCTTGAAGGTAACTCCCTGCGAGAGATGATCTCCCGTTACCTTGCGGACGAGTTTTCTGCCTTGGTCCAGCAATACCTGTCACGGGATAAGGACAACTGGGATGTCCCCGGTTTCCAGAAAGAACTGACGCGTATATTCCCGATTCAGGAGATATTTGCAGACGAAGACGATGTGTACGAACTTGAGGCCGATGAGATCACAGACGAGTTGATCGAGTACGCCGACAAGCTTTACGACAAGCGTGAGCAAGAGTTCGGTGAAGACATGATGCGCCGCCTTGAACGCGCAATCATGCTCCGTGCCGTCGACAACATGTGGGTTGAACACCTGACCACTATGGACGGTATGCGGCAGGGAATTGGACTACAGGCCGCCGGGCAGCGAGACCCGCTGGTGCAGTACAAGCACCAGGGTTTTGAGATGTTCCGTGACCTGATCGAACACATCGAATCTGACATCGCCCGCACGATATTCCGTGTCGCGATTACACAGCAGCAGATGACCCCACAGGCTCCCCAGAACCTGACCGCAGCAAAACCTGACGCCTCCGGTGTTGCCAACGATGCAGGTGATGAAGCTGCTCGCAGGCGCGCTGCTGCGGTGGCCGGTCAGAAGTCTGTAATGGCAGATGTTGAGCGCGGGCACGGTAACGAAAAACTTACTGTTCCAACCCATGCGCCGGATGGTCGAAAGCTGAGCCGCCAGGAGCGTCGGAGGCTTGAACGGGCAGCACAGAAGCGTGCAAAGACCGGCAGATAGAAGGTTTGCGTGACTCAGGCTGAAGATGCCGTTCCACCGTCCGTGAAATCAGCCAGTAACCGGGATATCGCCCGGGTTTTCACAGACATCGCAACCCTCCTACAAGCGCGCGGGGACACCATCTTCAAGACACGCGCATACTCGCGTGCCGCTGACACGATCGACAATCTCCAGTTTGAGCTTGCCGATGCCGCAGATGACGAAGATCGACTGCGTGCCATTCCTGGTTTTGGTGATGCGATTGTCAGCAAGGTGCAGGAACTCGTTCGCACCGGTCGGCTTGAGTTTTTCGAAAAACTGAAAGCCGAGATGCCCGCGGGAATCCTGGAGCTTACACAGGTGCCGGGAATTGGTCCCAAGACCGCCATGCGCGCAGCGGAAGGCCTTGGGATTCACAGTCGCGAACAGCTCGCAGCGTCCATCGAATCCGGCCAGTTCGAGCAACTTCCTCGTATGGGCAAAAAGGCGGCGCAAAACATACTGCGGCATCTGAACACGCGCATGAGCCAGGGTGAGCGCATCGCCATCGGCACCGCACTACCGGAAGCTGAACGGGTGATGGCTGCGCTACAGGCCGCATGCCCCGGTATTCGTAACCTCACCTACGCTGGCTCTCTCCGCAGGCACCGTGAGACTATCGGCGATGTGGACATGCTGTGCTCCGCAGATGATCCCGGGGCGGTGATGGACGCATTTTCCAGTCTTACCGCCGTCAGGAACATCATGGCGAAGGGTGAAACCAAGTCAATGGTCGTTCTCGATTCGGGTTTGCAAGTTGACCTCCGCGTCGTACCTGACGCTGCCTTCGCCGCAACGCTCCTCTACTTCACCGGCAGCAAGGAGCACGGGATTCGACTGCGAGATCGTGCCATTAACCGCGGACTGTCGCTGAACGAATATGGCGCAACCGACACAGCCACCGGTAAGACCGAGACGTTCACTTCGGAAGAACAGATTTACCAGCGACTTGGTCTTCCGTACATCCCGCCCGAACTACGGGAAGATTCAGGGGAACTCGCCGCTGCTGAACGTGGCGAACTGCCGCAACTCATCACGCTGGCAGACGTACGCGGTGACCTGCATTCTCACACAGACTGGACCGATGGCCGCGCCTATATTGAAGACATGGCAAACGCTGCTAAAGATGCCGGATTTGAATACCTCGCAGTAACCGACCACTCGAAATCTGCCACTGTTGCCAATGGACTAAGTGTCGAAAGGCTCGCTGAACACAACGAAGCGGTCCGTGTACTGGACAATAAGCTGGACGGAATCCACCTGCTCACAGGCACCGAGATGGACATCCTCATTGACGGCAAGATGGACTATCCCGATGACGCTCTTGCCGAGCTGGACATTGTTCTCGGTTCCATCCACTCTTACATGGACCAGGATCGTGCCACGATGACGGCCCGCATCATCACCGCTATGCAGAACGAAAACCTGGACATCATCGCTCACCTGACCACGCGACTAATCGGCAAGCGTGCCCCGGTGGAACTCGACTTCGATGCAATCTGCAAGGCTGCTGTCGAAACCGGGACCGTGCTGGAGATAAACGCATCCACACAACGGCTTGACCTCAAAGATCTGCACATACGCCGCGCCATGGACCTCGGCGTTATCTTCTCCATCGGCACCGACTCCCACAGAATGCACCAATTTGTTGACGCCAGGTATGGCGTAGGGATGGCTCGTCGAGGCTGGTGCACACCTCAACGCGTCATCAATACGCTTTCTCACGCGGATTTTCTGCGTTTCGTTTCCACACCAAAGTCCGGCCGATATGCTTTCATGGATAGATATGAGCATCAGTCCTGACAACACAGTTCCGCAGGAAGTCGAAATCCTCGACGACGAAATCCCTGCGCCACAGGTTCCGGCACGCTCCGTGTCGGAGCTGATGAATGAGCTTTCGCAACGACTGTCCGATCAACCTGAAACATGGAAACAGGCCGTGCTGGAAGCAGTGGGGCAGTGGCCGGAATCATCCGAACAGGTTGACGGGGTCCGCCTGTCATACCTCGTCGGTGGGGAAGCGTTTGATTGGCGACTGCTCGCCAGCCGCATCCTGAACAGCGTTGGCAATGCACCACCCGCTGAGACATGGCAAAACTGGCTGGACACTCCGGACCTTTTCGGCGGATTTACCGAACCAGAATTCATGCGCATCCTCGGCGTGGACAAATCACGCGCCTGCCTCAGCTTCTTCTATGGCGTCACGGTTGAGCAGGGACTGGTCATTGCTGCCCGGGAAGAGATTGTGAAGCGACGTATCGCAAGCGGTCGCGAGCCGTCCGACGACAAATGTGACGATGCCTATCACCGGCTGTACGGGAATGACCGTGATGGCCTGCGGGATGAGTTTTGTGCCGAGACTGGTCTGCTTTCAACGACCGGCTCTGAACTGAACCCGGAAGAGCGGACACTGCGACAGGATGACCAGTTCATGTACTGGCTGTTCAAGCGTCGCATGGACCGCTCCGATCCCGCGCGCGTCGCCAGCGACACCCGCAAGGGACTGGCGCAGCTCGAACGCATGCTACGCTCGCACGATCGCCGCAAGCGCCTGCTACGAGAAATCGAGCGGGGGTCTCAGTAGACCGGTACTTACCACGAGGTTGAGTGGAAAGGACACCCGGGTGACCACTTTCCTTGCCCGATCCGCTTTCGAAATGGCTAGCGGATGTGAGACCGGATCACCGCGATGTGCTGGTGAGACTGCACGAACTGCTGATGTCGACCGAACCAGAGTTCTCCCTGGCGATCAAGTGGCGCAACCCAACGTACTCCGTCGGCGGAAACCTGCTCATTTACCTCGCTGATCAGTGCCGGTATGTACAAGTGGGATTTTACAACGGAGCGCAGTTCACTGACCCGCATGGCCTCATTGAAGGCACGGGGAAGCGGCTGCGCCATATCAAGATCACGGCTGACCGGTTTGACGCTGCGGACGAGGTGAAACTCCGTGAAACGATTGCTGCGTCCATCCGTGCCGGGAGTGACTACGCTGGTTGAGAGACGTAGTAATGCCAGCGATTTGTTACCCGCCTGATTGACCCTCTAACTTCTGCGTGATAGCTTCAAAACCCACGCATAGCGAAAAACGCTGTGACGGGGAGTAGTACCGGTGGTACGGGCTTGAGAGAGGCGGCGTGTGGTGCGAGCCGCAGCCACGAGTACCGGGAAGTCGCCCCTGAGCGGTCTGACTGAACACTGTGAATTCATAGCAAGTAGGTTGGAACGGAAAGCCCCGTTACGGCACAGAGAGGTTTCCGGCAGGCAGCTTGCCGGGAGCAACAAAGGTGGTACCGCGGTCAACCCGTCCTTTTGCAGGGCGGGTTTTTTGTTGCCCGAAAATCCCTGCAAGCAGCAGCAACGTCGGTAAAAGTTGGTTACAGCAGAGAGCAGTCATGACGATCAGTAAAGACCCCGTCCGATCAATGTCTTTCGATGAACTTCCCAAACGGTTCGACGTGCCGGAACGCGAATCATCATGGCGCGCTCGCTGGGACGAACTCGGTATTCACGGGCATGACAAATCGCAGCCGCGGGAGCGCAACTATGCCATCGACTCCCCGCC
>JAURLM010000140.1 GCA_030831265.1 Chloroflexota bacterium | reverse complement strand
GCCTCGCCCTCGCGGTCCGGGTCGGTGGCGAGATAGATTGCACCGGCACCGCGTGCGGCTTTCTTGATATCTGCGATGACCGTTGCTCTGCCGCGAACCTGGACATAGGTAGGCGCGAAGTCCGCATCTATGTCCACACCTATGTCACGGGCCGGTAGATCTCGTACATGACCCATCGACGCCTTGACGATGTAGTCATCGCCGAGGAAACGCCCAACGGTACGGGCTTTCGCCGGTGATTCGACGATTACGAGGCTTTTCTTAGAGTTCTTTTCGGTCTTCGGCAAGTATGTATCTCTCCAGCAATCCTGACCGCGGTTCGATCCGGGCTATTTTGCCACGAACGTCATCGGTCCCACTTCGGTCACTCGGGCCTCAAGTGCCAGCACGGTCAGGGCGGAGGCTATCTCCGCGACCGGAATGCTGAGCGACCGGGACACTTCATCAACATGGCACGGCACACCGGCATCTACAAGGTGACGATGTACCCGAAATTCAATGTCTGTTCCATTATTCTTACGCGCGAGGCTGTCAACCCCCAATTTGCCCTGTGTGGGCTCCTGTTTTGCGTCTTTGGCAGTTTCCGGCCGCTGCACAGCCTCTATCTGCAACTCATCCAGCACGTCCATGTGACTGGTAGTCAGCTTGGCACCCTGTTGGATAAGCCAGTTCGGACCTTCGCTGTTATCTGAAAGCGCACTGCCCGGAACCGCAAACACCTCTCGGTCTTGCTCCAGCGCCCACTTAACGGTGAGCATTGCACCAGACTTGCGCGTTGCCTCTACAACCACCACTCCGACCGTCAGTCCGCTTATCACCCGGTTCCTGCGAGGAAAATGCTCCGGCTTTGGGCGCACCCCAACGGGGTACTCAGAGACAAGGGCTCCCCCATGTTGGACTATCTCGTCTGCTAATGCTGCATGTTCAGCCGGGTAGATGCTGTCCAATCCACCACCGACAACCGCAATCGTACGTCCACCGGCATCAAGCGTCGCCCGGTGCGCGACGCCGTCGATGCCGCGTGCGAGACCTGAAAAGACCGCGACGCCAGATTGGGCAAGTCCTGAGGATATTCGCCGCGCCATCTCGCGTCCGTAAGCCGTGCAGCGTCTTGACCCTACAACTGCGACCGCGTCGTCTTCAACTGGTTGCAATGTGCCTTTGAAGTAAAGCACTGGTGGTGGGTCATATATCTCGCTCAACATTCTTGGATATGCGGCAGAGTGCAACCGCACCGCATTGATACCGAGGTTACGGAGGGTCTCCATATCATGACTGGGGTCGGTATGGTCTCGGACTTCGATCAGCGACCGGGCGTTTTCCTGTCCGATGCCGGATGCGAGGAGTTCAGAGAAAGGCGCAGACCACGCGCGTTCCACGGAACCGAAGTGGCGCAGAAGCTGGTTGAACCTCGCCGGACCAATCCCGTAGACGCGATGAGTCGCAACCCAGAATTTCAGTTCCGGGTCATTTTGTGCGGCCTGTTCTTGCTTTGATTGTGGGCTTGTGAGGCTCAACGGAGTCTCGTGCAGGTGTTACTTGTGTTGTGCGGTGCGCAAGCATAACCGATGAACCTGTAACTGGTCTGAACTGCGTCATGCCGAAGTGGAATAATCGGTGACGAAGCAGGTTGAAAAATGGCGGAGAGGACAGGATTCGAACCTGCGGTGGATTGCTCCACACACGCTTTCCAGGCGTGCCCATTAAACCGCTCTGGCACCTCTCCGCTGATCGACCGTCGTGCCTTTTTCGGCGCATTGCACCCAAAAGACAGGCAGGTACGGTTTCTACCTGCATGGCGGTCTTGATACTCCTTAACGCGGCCGGTGGCGTACCACTGGCGGAGAGGGGGGGATTCGAACCCCCGATGCCGCAAGCGACATACCAGTTTTCGAGACTGGCGCTTTCAACCACTCAGCCACCTCTCCAGCGCGTCAGAGCGAACTGAGATTATAGCAACGGGTTGACGGTCTGAACCGGTCTGTCTTTACGAGATAGCACCCAGTTGATGCTATCTGAAAGTCTTGACACCGTGAAAACGTCGTAAATAGGATTAAGCTAACAACCAGATAGAGTTTCCAGTATTAGTACGAGAACCCATAACGCCATTGAGCCGCACACCTCTTCGGACAACGAATCGCGGGAGCGGCTTTTTTGTTTGCGGCGCAGACTTCCGATAACGGCGAACAGCTTGCCGGATACTAATTGCCATGAATAAATGGACCGGAGTTGTACTGGCAGCGGGCCAGGGCACTCGGATGAAGTCAAGCCTGCCCAAAGGTCTGCACACTGCGTGCGGAAAGACTCTGTTGGGACATGCCACGTCGCTTATGCGTGCGGCTGGAGCATCCGAAATCATCGTTGTCGCCAGCCCGGCCACGGCACAGATGCCGGAATTTATTGCAGCGGCTGGCGAAGGTGTCCGCATCGTTGTCCAGGACAAACCACTTGGCACGGCACATGCGCTACTTTGCGCGCGTGATGCGACTGGCGATGCGGAAACTATCGTCGTCGGGACAGGCGATATGCCATTGGTGCGCCGAGAATCTATCGAAATGCTTCTCGGTATCCACGAAGATACTGACGCGCTGATCTCAATGCTCACAGCGAACGTGGAAGACCCCGCCGGACTCGGCAGGGTGATCCGACGTTCCAACGGTAGTGTTGAGCGAGTTGTAGAAGAAGCCGAAGCTGACACGGGGCAGAAACTGATCAGTGAAGTGAATACCGGCTGGTACTGCCTTTATGCTGACTGGGCGTGGTTGGAACTGGAACAAGTGCGTGTGTCAACGACAGGCGAACGATATTTGCCAGACCTGGTCGCTGCCGCTGCTGTCGATGCCCGTGCCCAGGCACTGGTTGCTACAGATAGTTCAGAGGCGCTTGGGGTAAACAACCGTGTCCAGCTAGCCGAGGTTGAACGCGTGCTGCGTGACAGGATTCGCAGGCAGCACATGCTTGCCGGAGTCACGGTCAGGGACCCGGAGACGACCTATATCGACGCTGACGTGAAGATTGGCCCGGACACTGAACTGCTGCCGGGCAACCATATCCTTGCCGGTACGCGTATCGGTTCCGGCTGCATTATCGGGCCGAATTCGGTGCTCAGTGACTGTGTGATAGGCAACGACTCCCGAATAATTGCCTCGTATATAGAAGGTGCGGAAATCGGTGCGGGCATATCAATTGGTCCGTACAGTAGAGTTCGGTCTGGAACGAGGATTGAATCCGGCGCATACGTCGGAAACTTTGCTGAAATAAAGAACAGCAAGATCGGTCCGGGGAGTCATGTCGGACACTTCAGCTATATCGGTGATTCCGAGCTAGGTGAAGATGTCAATATTGGTGCCGGGACGGTGACTGCCAACTTTGATGGACAGGATAAGCACCGCACCGTAATAGGTGACCGGGTAAAAGTTGGTTCGGACACGGTGTTTGTTGCCCCAATCACGGTTGGGGATGACGCTGTCACCGGTGCCGGGGCAGTTGTGACGAGTGATGTTGATGCTGAGGACACCGTGGTTGGTGTGCCGGCAAGGCCAATCAACCGCAAGCGACAGGCGTGAGGTTAAAGCAAATTGAGTTCTGAAGATCCAAACCATAGACCGGGCGAAATTAGAACGATATCCATGTCGCTGCTAAAACGGAGCGCATCGTAGAGATGGATATCTGGATACCCTGGTTGATTGTTGCGGTCTCTGTATTCCTGCACTTCGTTGCAACCCTCGTCCTGATCGCATACCCGGCGCGAACCCTGACTTTTGCCGCTGCCCCTGCGGAAGCAACTAACGGTCATGCGGACCCTGAGCCTATTAAACAGATCGATAACCGTGCGCGGGTTGTGTTCATTGGACTCCAGGCCGCATCACTGATCGCCGGTGCGTTCGCTGTTTCAGCGGCCCTGCTTGAATCTTCAAATGGCACGACTGCACTTGTT
>JAURLM010000139.1 GCA_030831265.1 Chloroflexota bacterium | reverse complement strand
TGTACATCGCAAATGGCGCCAGCTTCATCGTCGGCCCCGTAACGAACCCCGATGTGGCCAAGGTCTGCAACAGGCGCAAAGTGCCGTACATCCCCGGGTGTGGTACAGCCAGCGAAATCTCATATGCCGAGGAGATGGGCGCAGACATAGTCAAGATCTTCCCCGGCACGTCGGTAGGCGGCCCCGGCTTCGTCAAGGACGTATTGGCGCCGATGCCGTGGTCTTCCATCATGCCAACCGGTGGCGTGGACATCACGGAAGAGTCCCTTCGACCATGGTTCGAGGCCGGTGTCGTCTCGGTCGGCATGGGATCAAAGCTGGTGAGTGCTGACGTGGTCAAGAACAACGACTGGGCGACGCTTGAAGCACGCAGTAAACAGGTTGTTGCGCTCATCAAGACGCTCAAGGGTCGTTAGAATCTGGCTGTCGGCCAGGCCTGATTATTTACACCAATACACTCCATCAACTGAACACAACCGTCCGGAGAACACAAAAATGGCAAAGGTAGTCACATTCGGAGAGATCATGCTTCGCCTTGCAACACCAAGGCGAGAGCGATTCACCCAGGCACGTGAGTTCGAAGTCACGTACGGCGGAGGCGAGTGCAACGTTGCCGTCTCGCTCGCACACTTCGGCGTTGACGCCACGTTTGTTACAGCAATCCCTGACAACGACGTTGGCCAGGCATGCATCAACTACGTTCGCCAGTTCGGTGTAGACACTTCGCAGATTCTTCGGCAGGGCAACAGGCTCGGCATCTACTTCCTGGAGTCCGGTGCAGCAATGCGCGCTTCGAAGGTTGTTTACGACCGGGCAGGCTCGTCCATTGCAGAGATCAAGACAGGGACTATCGACTGGGAGAAGGTTTTCAAAGGTGCTGACTGGTTCCACTTCACCGGCATAACACCGGCCATCTCCGCGAGTGCAGCAGCAGTATGTGATGAAGCGGCAGCAGCCGCGGCGCAGCTCGGGCTGACAGTATCCGCGGACATGAACTACCGCAAAAACCTGTGGTCCCCTGCGGAAGCCCAGGCCACGATGAAGCCACTCATGAAGCACGTTGACGTGGCCATAGGTAACGAGGAAGACGCTGAGAAGTGTCTCGGCGTTGCAGCCGAAGGCGTCGATGTCACAACCGGCGAGATAGACCCCGAAGCCTACAGGCCAGTACTGCAGACGCTTGCTGACAATTTCGGCTTCAAGAAAATTGGTATCACCCTGCGTGAGAGCCAATCAGCGGATGACAATGACTGGAGCGCCATCTACTACGACGGCGGTAACATCTCTATCGGCAGGAAATACGCTGTACGGATTGTCGACCGCGTTGGCGGTGGAGATGCTTTCTCAGCCGGGATCATATACGGCAACTTGCAGCCGGGATGGTCAGCACAGCAGGTGCTCGACTTCGCTGTCGCATCCTCCGCCATGGCCCACACCTTCCACGGTGACTTCAACCTTGTCACAGTGAAAGAGGTTATGGCAGTCGCTGGTGGAGACGTCAGCGGCCGTGTCCAGAGGTAACGACAGACGCATATAAGCCACCGGGGGTGACCAAACATGCCGGGAGAACTGCTGACGGGAAAGACGGCGCTTGTCACCGGTGCTTCGCAGGGCATTGGACGAGCCATCGCCCTGGCGTTTGCACGCGAGGGCGCAAACGTAGTCGTCACAGCGCGTAGCAAGGACAAGTTGGACGCGCTGGTAGATGAGGCGAAAGCAGCCGGGGCCAATGCTCTTGCAGTTCCTGCAGACATCGGGGTTGAAAGCGAAATCAAGCGTATTGCAGACACCGCACTTGAACGGTTCGGCAGCGTGGATATTCTCGTCAACAACGCCGCTATCATCCACTCGCGCATACCGGTTTCCGAAATGGACCCACAGCTTTTCCGTGATGTCCTAAACGTGAACCTGACCGGTGCGTTCCTGATAACGAAAGCCGTTCTGCCGGGGATGATCGAGCATGGTTACGGAAAGGTCATCAACATTTCGTCCATCGGCGGTCGCAAAGGCGCGGCCGGCAGAAGCGCGTACCGCATCACGAAGGCCGGTCTAATCAGCTTCACGGAATCTCTGGCTGCCGAAGTCAAAGCGCATGGCATTGACGTAAACGCAATATGCCCCGGCGGAGTGGACACAGAGGGCTACCGTGATGCGTTCAGGACACGCGGCATACACGACAATCCAAAACTGATGCTCCCGGAGGAGATTGCGAACGTCGCCGTTTTCCTGGCAAGTGACCTGAGTTCGGCTGTCACCGGTGCAGCGATAGACTCTTTCGACGGCAGCAACCCGTTGTTCGGATAGAACACGGGATCACACCGGCGGGCGACCGCTTTCCAGTTGACCATCGAGGTCGTGCCCTTCAACCAGCTTCTGATGCTTTGGCAGGATGTTCTCAAGGTAGGATCGTTCCAGTCGATCCATAAGGTGAACCGGGTGCGGGTCAGAGATGATCGTCGCACCGGTCTCCTTGTTCATAACGCCGAGCAACTCGTCGACGTGGTCAGCGATTCCGCCGGTGCCAGTAAGCACACCGATCAACTTTGCTTCGTCATATGCGATAGCAAACTCTCCCAGCGTGCCCGACCGACCACCTGCAATCACAACCACGTCGCAACTGCGTATGTTCTCAATCTCGCGGCCCATCAGGCCGGAACCGGTATACACAATGAGGTCATACCCTCGCGTCGGTGATTTGTACCGCTCCACGTGCTCCTGGAAATTCAGAGCCGGAGAAATACCTATCACCAGGCCACCGACCGACTTCGAGCCAAGCACCGCATCGTGCGGCAGTCCGGGAGCTACACCGGTCACCAGGACAGCTCCACGCCGCCCAATCTCCCGCCCAAGCTCATAGAGCGTCTTGCGTACTTCGTCGGCAACCTGACCACCGGCGGAACCCATCACTCCGACAGCCAGTGGCGGAATAGAGGAAAGTTCTTCATATCCAGATTCGATTTTGTAGGTCATGAGATCAGTGCCTTATCACCGCGCCGGGAATCAACAATGGCGTCGGGATTACCACACTACAACTCACTAGCGCATTATGCCTCGGTGCTTGCACACGGCTACGCATGAGTGCTGCCGCGTGGTCTTTGTCGTTGTCATCCAGCACACAGAGTCCCGGTACGGTTGGATTAAGCTGATGACATGGCACCGCGCTAACCGCTGTCAGCCTGCCTGCGACACAAGCCAGTCTCGGGAAGCGATCTTCTCGTCGAGACTACCGTAGGCCATGCTGTAGTGGCCTTTGTACCCGTCAGATTCAAGCCTGCGGAACATCGCGGAAAAGTCGATTGTCCCCTGTCCGGGGATCATGTGAACCTCGTATTCACCGGTATTGTCCGCAAGCCTCACTTCGCCAATCCGCTCAATGCCAAAAGCATCAAGGAAGCCCTGAACCCCGTCTGGTACAAGATGTGAATGGTTCACCGTAAACGCCCAGCCAAGCTCCGCGGGAGACATGGCATCAAAGTAGCTCAGCGTCTCCTCTACGGTGTGCGCCATGTAGTGGATTTCCGCGTGCTCAGGCTCAAAATTCAAGTTTTCCAGCAACAGCCGCGCACCTGTGTCAGCAGCGTATTTTGCAATTCTTTGCAGGCGTTCCAGAGAAGCTTTGTGGCGCGGGGGGACATCTCCTGAAAAGTGATACCCGGCGTGTACAACAGTCCACTGGCACCCAAGGTTGTTTGCAAGATCGACACTGGCTCGCAAGTAATCGTCCACTGCCCGCGAGACGTACGGGGAGGTCTCTGCGATGTTCACAGCGGACAGCGTGTGAAGTCCTATGGAGATGCCGTTGCGCTCACAGGTTTCGCGCACCGCCATGATCCGCTCCATGCTCCAGCTTTCCATGTGGTTTGGGCCGGAATCAGCATTGAAGTCAAGAAAGTAGAACTCATTGGCAATCGCCCAGTCGAGAGCATCTTCCAGCTTCGTTCCACCGGCGTCGAATCCGATCCTGTCCCGCAATGTCATGCAAAACCCCTTGCTTTACGCCGTACGCACGCTACCTCGTAGCACCGACGCTTCGTCCGAAGCCATGAACGCTATCACCTTGGAAATGGCGTCCGGAGAAACCAGGCTTTTCATAGTGCGGTCATAGGTCTCTTTGTCGCCAGTAAGCTCGTAGGTTTTCTGCACCTGTGCCACTTTCAGAGGTGTCTGTACCGATCCTGGCAGTATGTCGTTGACCCGAATCCCGTACTTTTCCAAAGCACTCTGCATAACCAGTGTGAGTCCGTGGACTCCACCTTTTGACGAACCGTAGGCGAACGAGGATGAGCCTCCGAGCACTCCCGCCCCGGACGATGCCAGAATGATCGTGCCGTTTTGTTTGGCTTTCATGTGACGCACGACGTTCTTTGTCACAAGGAATGAGCCACGCAGGTTGATGTCAACCACCATGTCCCAGGTCTCTTCTGGAAAATCGTCCAGTTCCACAGACGCACCCTGCAATACACCGGCAAGATGCACCAGCACGTCTACCCCGTCCATCCACTGCACAGCGGCATCTACAGCACTCTGCACAGCAGCGCCATCTGTGACATCAACATGCCAGTAGCGAGCATTGCCACCGGACTCTGTTATGTCCGTGATCGTCTCGTTGGCGGCAGCATCGTTCACGTCAAATACTGCTACACGAGCGCCATACACAGCGGTGCGAATCGCAGTCGCACGACCAATTCCAGTTGCGCCACCAGTGACGATGAATCGCTTGCCTTTCAGATCAACCGGCATGTCTTCTCTCCATACAGTTAATTCGGTCGCTAACTAATCCCAGCGAATCCCGGCTTCGACAGCGGAACGACGCAGACCGTCAGCCGCCAGCGGAACTTTTTCATCCGGTAGATGTTCAATCAAGATGTGTGCATCAGGGCATACCTTCTGCATACCTTGCAAGAACGTCACCTGGTCCAGCATGCTCTCCGGCTGGCCGATGATCGTCTCCTCGAATCGCGGCAACAGGGTTTCAACAAGCGTGAAATCTTTGGCATGAGCGCCGAGAATTCGGTCTGGCAACAGGTCATAGAACTCGTTCAGAAGATCAGTGTTCCCATACGCCTGTTCAATTGATCCGACAAAATTGACGGGATCCATGTTGAACTTCAGTGCGGGTGAGCCAACTGCATCGATGAAGTCACGGACGCGCTGTGCTGAGTAAAGCGGGCAGACAACTCCGCCTTCGATAGCCAGCTCAACTCCTTCTGATTCAGCGACGCGACACGCCTGTTTTGCACTGTCGATCAACCGGTCGAACACTGCATCCGAGCGATTGTCAGGATGTGGCGTCCATCCCCCGGCCTTGTTCATGCTGCCGGGTCTGAAATAGGTGTTTGGACTTCCCAGCTTCCTGCTCAGGTGAACCATATCGGTGAGGAACTTGATTGCTGCAGCACGTTCAGCCGAATCATCGGAACACAGCCCACCACCATAATTGCCAACGGACTGCGCCATCGGAAACCCGAACTCTTCAAAGAGTGACTTGACCTGTGCTATCTCAGAGTCAGAACCGGTATTCGGATCATTGGCGCGTATCTGGACCGTCTTAAAGCCATGGTCCTTCACCCGCTGCAAAGTCTCACGGTCTATTGTTCGCCAGTCGCCATGTACCAACCCGGCAACACCCAGGATCATCGTCTTTCCTTTGCCTGTTATGTGAACCGGATCATGATTGTCCCGGCACAAACACCACGCATATCAGTAGTGGCGCACAGATTACAGGACGGAGAAGGTGGTAGACGAGGTCAGGACTCAAAACCGGTTCGCTCAGACGGCAATTTCACATTGTTAATGAACGGGTTATCCCTGTTGGATGGAGGCGGTGCTACCCCGTCATCTTTGCCTGCTTCCAACTTGGTCTTGAGCGCGCCAAGCCATATCTCGTTCGAACGGTGGAACTGGTGACGGAAGGCATTACGCAGGAGAAATACGCTCAGCAGTCCGCCTCGTCCTTCGACTTCGAGATCAACCAGAGTCCGACGAAAATCACCGTCGATTCGGATCACGTGCGAGATTCGTGCGCCATAGGAAACGGCATCCCAGGCCAGTTCTTTTTCCCGTCTCCACCGCACAACCTGTCCGGTAAAGCCCAGGACCCCACGCAACCGCCACTTCAACATCCGGTCCTGGCCATCACGTTGTAACCAGTAAGAACTGGACACGTCCTGCCGCCATTCGGACCACAACTCCACGCGGCTCAGCCAGTCCCACACCCTGTCAGGCGGCGCAAAAATATCGATGTGATATTGCGCTGCAAATGTGCTCCTCGGATTTCCGAACCCACGCATCTGCATAGTTATTTCCTGCACCACCCACAGCAGTTCCAGTATCCACAGAGTGCCAGTTCACGATGCGATGGAATGACCTGTTTCACTGGAACGGCACACAGACAGTCTCTTGCTCAACGTGCCCTAACTCTAAGCCATTAACATAGTGCTGTGCGACAGACATCTTGAATTTCGCCGAAAGCCACGGTATTCACACATGGACAGCATCGAAAAGCCAACCCAGCCCAACGCAATCGATTCCTGGAAACAGACCGTGATTGCAGAACATGCACAGGCTGATCGCTTCCGGTCTGATACGCCCGGTGGCGACCACTGGAACAAGCTGGCCCACCGCTTCGCACCCATCGACCGCGAAAGCGCGTTTGAGGATGAAACGCTGAAAGCACTTCTGAAGTACGTACATCCAGGTGACACGGTTCTTGACGTTGGAGCCGGTGCCGGTCGGCTGGCAGTGCCGCTCGCAGAACGCTGCAAGCACGTAACAGCAGTCGAGCCTTCGCCTGCGATGCGCGAACGGATGTCCGAACAGGCAAAAGCGTGGGGCATAGACAATCTGGCGATCATCGCCAGCAGTTGGGAGGAGGCGACTGTAGAAGCGTCAGACATTGTCATATGCGCGCACGTCGTGTACACCGTTCGGGAGATCGGCGAATTCATCAGCAAGCTCGCCGCAGCGGCTAAACGTGAAGTGGTGCTGGTGGTTTTTGAAGAATCCGCAATGGCCAACTACTTCCCACTATGGGAACAGGTCTACGGTGAAAAACGGATTCCGCTACCCACGCTTCCCGAAGTCAAGAACGTACTTGCCGAGATGGGCATTTCGTTCACGCTGGAAAAACTGCCGGAATGGCAGTCAAGACCGTTCTCAGATGCGGACTCAGCGCATGAAGAGTCTATGGCGAGGCTTTTCATGTCACCGCAGTCCAGATACGCAATAAACCTGGATCGAGCCCTGAAGCAATCACTCGTGCGCTCTGGTGATGGTTTGCGGTTCCACTGGGCGCAACCACACCGTCCGTGGCTGGTTCGCTGGAACACATAACCGTTCTGAAGCACCAAAACCCACTCTGCGTACGAATTCTTACACGTATAGCATTAGCGCGTATCACGCTGCCAACGGCCCTCCAAGCCATGGCGGTGTCATGCTCCCACCGCATAATGCCCACTGGAAAGCACTGACGTGCCTCAAACTGAAGAAAAAACACCGCAGGATTCGGCCACCGGTGCCGTTCCAGTCACATCGGTAATTGACGCTTCCGATGATGAGCGTGAAGTTCCCGCGCCTACTTCAGATGAGCTGGAAGCGGTACGTGAGACGATAGAAGAGCAGTACCTGTCGGGAGCAGAGCCCGACTATTCAGCAGGATTACTGCTTGCCTTGCGTCCCCATGACCAGGCCCTTATCGTCGCTCAACTCGAAGGAGACACCGCTCAAACACTGATGACAGCGTTCACTAGCGAACAGATCGCTAGCTTCATCGAACACATGGATGCGGATGAGGCGGTAGAACTTTCCGGCCTCATCCCTCAACCCAAGCTGGCAGATGTGCTTGACCGAACCGAACCGGATGTTGCCGCTGACGTGTTGCGCGGTATGGGCTGGGACCAGGCAAGTCGAATCCTGATGAGCATGGCCGACCGGCAGGCCATCGGAAATCTGCTGCTTTACCGTGACGATGATGCCGGTGGTTTGATGACCACGAATGTCGTCGCCTTACGTGACAAATGGCCGGCTCCGCACGCCATCAACATGCTCCGTACATCGGGGCTGGACAAAAGCTACCTGCGCCAGCTCTTCGTCGTATCTGACACCCACGAACTCTTAGGCAGGCTTGAACTTCCTGACCTGGTTTTCGCACCTCCTGGCTCTACCGTAAGGGACGTCATGGACAGCGACGTCATCTCCGTCCAGACAGGCACAGACCAGGAAGAGGCCGCCAAGCTGATGGCTCGCTACGAACTGCGTGCCATACCGGTAGTCGACATCAACGGACGGCTTGAAGGTGCCATCGCAGTTGAAGACCTGGTGCAGGTTGCGGAAGAAGAAGCCACTGAAGACATGTTCCGCATGGCGGGTACCGGTAGACAGGACACGGTACAGGGACCGGTGATGGTCTCAGTACGCAGCAGACTTCCGTGGCTGGTAGCCAACATCCTTACCGTTCTATTCGTAGCGGCCATCCTTGCGCTGTTTGAGAACACCCTGGACACCATTGCCATCCTGGCCGTCTACATGCCAATGGTGATGAACCAGGCGGGAGTCGCCGGGACACAGGTCACAACAGTCGTCGTGCGCTCAATGGCCCTTGATGAGATAACGACAGCATCAACCGGACGCCTTCTACGACGTGAATACCTGCTCGCCGGCGTCAACGGCGGAATCGTGTCCATCGTGATGGGAGGCGTGGTTGGTTTGTGGAGGTTTGACCTCTACCTCGGCCTCGTAGTATTCGGGGCGATGCTCGGCAGCTACTTCGTTGCAGCATCAGTTGGTGTGCTTGTGCCTATGGCCATGAGCAAGTTCAAGATAGACCCGGCTACAGCATCCGGGGTTGTGCTGACAACGTTCACAGACATCGCGGGCGGTGGCTTTTACCTCGGTCTCGCGACAATCTTCCTCAGCCTGCTAAAGACCTGACAGGCGACCTTGATCCGATCGTCATCCCATGCGCAACCAGGCACTCACCGTGCCCGACGACCAACTACTTCTTGTTTCCGGCGAACGCAGCCGAAACGTGGCGACGCTGGATTTTGCCTGTAGCGGTTCGTGGCAGGGTGTCCGCAATGTAGACAACGTCCGGCACTTTGAAACTGGCCAGGTGCTGGCTGCAAAACTCGCGGATTCCTTCAGCGTCTGCATCGCCTTTCAGCACAACCGCGGCGTGAACAACCTCGCCGTACTTCTCATCTGGAACTGCAAAGCAGACCGCCTCACCGACAGCCGGGTGCTGCAGCAGCACGGCATCAACCTCAAGCGGCGAGATTTTTTCGCCAGCCCGGTTAATTAACTCCTTGATACGCCCCGTCAGCGTCAGGTATCCATCTTCGTCAATCATTCCCTGGTCACCGGTGCGGAACCAGCCGTTGACGATCGCGTCAGCATTGGCATCCGGGTTGTTGTTGTATCCGTGCATCACGTTCGCACCCTTGATAACAACCTCACCGATTCCGCCTGTCGAAAGCAGCTTGCCGCTCGCCTCCATGTCCATGATCGCCACTTCGACACCGGTCGGCTTGCCAACGGTTCCGGGCTTGCGCGCTCCCGGAGGAAGCGGACTGGATGACATCTGGTGTGACGCTTCGGTCATGCCGTATGCCTCGAGCACCGGGGCGCCAAAACGCTTTTCAAGGTTGTGGAAAACAGTCGGGGCGAGAGCGGCGGAGCATGACCGGATGAACCGGAAGCTCTTTGCGGGTGCCTTGTCATCGTCGGCGCGCAGCAACAGCACCTGGTGAATGGTCGGAACAGCGGAATACCACGTTGCGCCCGTCTCAGCCTGCACCGGCCAGAAAGTGCTCGCAGAAAATCGCGGTGGAATGACAATCGACCCGCCACTGTACAGCGTAGAGAGGGCAACTCCAATCAGTCCGTGAACGTGGAACAGCGGCATCACAACCATCGCCACATCACTCGGTGAAAGTTCATATGTCGCGCTGATGTTTTTCAGCGATGCAACAAGATTTCCGTGAGTGAGCGGCACGCCCTTCGGTCGACTTGTCGTGCCGGATGTGTGCAGGAACAGGGCGATGTCTTCGGCCGTGGGTGGTGTCGAAGTTTTCGACTCGGTCAGTTTCTTCCCTGCTGATTCCAGGACAAGTTCGGCACCATCAAGTCGAGCATCCAGCACCGGTATACCAAGCGCGTTTGCTGCATCGCGGCCAGCATGGTCACCGGGCGGGACAATCGCCAGCTGTGAACTTGCGTCTTCCATGTAGAACTTGAACTCATCCACCGTGTACGCAGAGTTCAAAGGGGCGGCAATCGCGCCAACCCGCGCAGTCGCCAGGAACAACGTCATGAAATCGAGGCCGTTCGGCAGCACGATCGACACTGCCCGACCGCGTTCTACGCCTCTCGCTGCCAGCAATCCAGCAACGCGCTCCACTTCGGCGTTGAACTTCCCGTAGGTGAGTTTCGGGCCGCCCTGTGGCACCACCACGGCGGCGGCGTTCTGGCTGGCTGCTGGCAACAGGTCTGCAAGTGTCTCTACTGGCATTGTTCTTCCTGGATTTCGCTTGTTTCTTGCTCTTTAAGTTTCTATCGCAGGCAACAGGTCACATGATGCCCACGGTAATCATTAACCGATGCGATTGTAGACCCGGATGCGACGTTTACGCTCATGCCCATGACCATACAGTCGTCGCGGATAGCGGATTGCCCGGTGAAACCGTCCTTGTACCCGTGTCCGCAATACCGCGTGCGGCAAGCTGAAATGCGTTGACGGTGGTCGTTTGTGGCTCTACGCAGACCGCACCGGCTGGTGAGTAAACCATCACATGGTTTATCTCCGGTGAAGAGGTCATACGCAGTGTAAGTTCAGGCCAGCGTACTTCGGCGGCTCCGCCTTCCTTCAGCAAAAAACAGCCATCAACTTCTCCTACACCGAACTTTCCGCCAGATCGCAACTTGCGCGTGCCGTCCGTCTCTTCAGCCACGCCTGTGGGAACCACTTTCGCGTCAAGCTCCCACTGTTTGGCGACGTCTGCCTGTACCTGCAACTCGGCACCACCGAGCGACCGCTTGAACCACGGGTGCCAGCCAACTCCAGCAGGCGAGACACGCTCGCCCTCGGCAGCATGAACTTCAAGAGTCTGCTTCAACGATGGCCCTTCCAACGAAACCTTCGAAACTACATACCCTGCAAACGGCCACGGAGACTGCAACTCAATACGCAACTCCACCGATGATTCGGTAGCAGTGATGACATCCCATTTCCGATGTCGCACCGTTCCATGAATCGCGTGCTCACCGGAATCGACCGGTAGTTCAAATTCGCCGTGATCGGTAACCAGCTTGCCCAGGTGTATGCGATTCACCCACGGAGCCATGATGAACGATCCTGCGCCCTGGGGAGTCTGGGATTCATCGAACGTGCCGGCACCGAGACTGGCACCGGCAAGCAATTCGTGCTCAGTATCGCCAACTTTCACGCATAGCGACCGCAAGGCCGCACCCGCGTCCGGCGTAATGACGGCGCTGCCAAAATCGTTGCGTAACCTGATCAGGCTCATTCTCACTCCCGGGTAAGCGCGTTTATTGCGTTATGATTCCGCCCACATCGTTCAACATTGATGCCGGACAACGTTATCAACACAGCGCACTGCGCGACAGGCCTCTGGAAACTCCCGGATCTGAAACTTCCCCGTACGCAGTCGATCGTTCACCTGGAAAAGAAGCAAATGACAGGAACAGACAATCCCTTCGTAGACCTCAGCTCAATCAACGTGCAGTTTTCGCACGTCGCATACCAGTTTGAGCCGCGGTTCATTGAGCGACGCGCGGCCATTCCGCACTACCAGACATGGAACCGTGAGCAGACGCTTGAGCGCATCCCCAACGCGGATGTCCTTGTTGTCTCCGGGTTCTGGAACAACGGATTGCTGGATGCAGCGAAAAAACTCCGGTTCATTCAGTCGATCGGCGCCGGTTACGATCAGTTTCCGCTCGACGAACTTCGCAGGCGCGGAATCAGGTTGGCATCGGCTCGCGGCGTAAATAGCAACGCAGTATCGGAACATGCGATGTCGATGGTCCTCGCACTCACCCGACACATCCACACAGGCCGTGACAATCAGTCGAAGCATGTCTGGCGCGGGATGATTTCTGACCTGTCAAAACGCGAGGATGAACTCGGTGGCAAGACGATGCTCATCATCGGCCTCGGCACCATCGGTTCACGCCTTGCAAGACTCGCAAAAGCGTTCGACATGCGGGTCATCGCGGTCAAGCGCAATGTAAACGTGGACGGCAGCGCGGCTGACGAGATTCACACACCGGACGATCTGCCAGAGCTTCTTCCGCAGGCGGATTTTGTGACCCTCGCATGCCCGTTGACCCCTGAAACCGCCGACATCATCAACCAGCGCACGCTCGCCATGATGAAGCCATCCAGTTACTTGATAAACGTCGCCCGCGGCGGTTGCGTCGAGGAAACAGCACTGCTCGAAGCGCTGCGAAGCGGCGGCATCGCCGGTGCGGCCATCGACCACTTCAAGGCGGAACCACTGCCCTCGGAATCCCCATTCTGGAACATGGAAAACGTCATCATCACACCACACACCGGCGGCGAAACACGCATGTACGAAGACAACGTAATCGACATCCTGCTCGAAAATCTTGGTCGCCTTTCACGCGGTGAACCCGCATTGCTGAACCAGGTGGTCTGACATTGCCGCACAGTGCCGATGACGTGATTCGCTTACCTGCACGGGAACAGGCACGGCTTGTTGCTGAACGCGAGATTTCAGCTGTCGAACTGGTTGAAGCCGCACTGAGCCGCATCGAACACCTCGACGGCAAGCTGGGCGCGTTCATCACAGTTTCTGGAGAGCAGGCGATCCCCGCAGCGCGTGCTGCCGAAAAAGCGGTCATGGCCGGTGACTCGCTCGGCCCGCTTCATGGCGTTCCCATCGCAATCAAGGACATCGAGGCTACCGCTGGCATCCGAACCACGGTCGGCTCGCGTTACTTTGAAAATACTGTTCCCGATTTCGATTCCGTCGTTGTGGAACGGGTGCGCGCATCCGGGGCGATAATCGTAGGAAAGACGAACACGCCGGAGATCGCAATCCACATGGACACGATCACGGACAATGAAGTGCGCGGTGCCTGCAACAATCCGTGGGACATGTCACGAACTACTTCCGGTTCGTCCGGAGGCTCCGCTGCTGCACTGGTCGCCGATATGTGCCAGGTGACCGTTGGCAGCGACGGCGGGGGTTCCATCCGAATACCTGCTTCGTTTTGCGGGGTGTTCGGCCTGAAACCTACCAACGGACGCGTCCCACGGGCACGCGGCCTCGGCAAGCCAGACCCAAACCAGTTTTCGCAATCCGGCCCAATGACCAATGACGTGCGAGACGCGGCAATCCTCTTGCAGGCTTTGTCCGGGCCGCATCCGGCCGATCCACAGCAGTTCCTGCGCACCGCTCCGCCCGATTTTGCCGCTGGGATTGATCGTGGAGTCAAAGGTCTGCGCATCGGGTTCAGTCCAGATTTCGGCTATGGACTGATCGACCCGCGTGTCCTTGAGCAGGTTCAGATCGGACTGACCGCATTTGAACAAGCCGGCGCGATAGTCGAGGAAGCGGACATAAGGCTCGGCTACGAATACGCCGACCGCTTCTGGAGCATCTTCGGAGCCAACGCATACGTCCAGTACGGCCACCTGCTCGAAAAAGCGGACCTGCTGACAGCCGGAGTTCGGGAAGTTCTTACCCGCGGAAAATTGATCACCGGCTACGAATACTCGGCTGCCATGCGCACGGTCAACGAGCTTCGCTTGACCATAAACTCGCTGTTCGAACGGTACGATTTACTGGTCTCGCCGACGACCTCAATCACCGCGTTTCAGCCCGGTAAGCGTCCCGTGGAGGTCGGCGGCAAACGTGCAGACTCAGCGTACGGTGTATTCCCGTTCACCTATATCTTCAACATGTCGGGACATCCGGCGGCATCAGTTCCATGCGGCTTCGTGGACGGCCTGCCGGTCGGATTACAGGTCGCTGCGAGGTTTGGAGACGAAGCAACCCTGCTACGCGCTGCGGTCGCTTTTGAGTCGGCTCGGCCCTGGCGAAATATTAAGCCAACGCTCTAACTTTCGCACCACTTCACCCGACCGAAATAATCACGATTCCCGCCACGACAGCGCTGGTTGCAACAGTTTTGAGCAGCAGATCCGAGCCGGTTATCCGTTCGCTGATGAAGTGCTTTGCGGTGATTCCAAGTAGCAGTGTTCCTGCGAGCACCCATATCGGCCTTGTACCTAACAATGCGCTCACCAGCGAAATCGGCCCAATGGCTATTGCAGACAGCAACAACAGGTTTCCGGTAAACGGCCCGATTGTTTCAGTCAGCAGTATTGAGACCGCATTCTTTGGCTCTCGCAACCATGCAGCCAATCGGGCAGGGTAGGGCGGTCTCAACCACGGCAGAGCGATCGACGTGAATAGCCCGATGCCGCGGAATGCCATGTTGTGCCAGACTCCAAGATCTTCAGACGCTACTTTCAACAGCAGCTGCGCTACAGCGATGATCGCGGCACCCGTTAGCAACATGAAGAACGTGGGACGCACTGAGAACGCGGCCAGTCCACCGCGTTTGAGGTCAATAGATACAGCTATCGCGCCTGCTACCACCAGCAGCACAGCCAGCCAGCCGTGCCATGACAGCGATTCATGCAGGAACAGCACCGCAAACAGCGCGACGAACACCGGCGAACTCTGCCAGACCGGTGTGACGCGTGACACCTCTTCGCGCCGCAGCACGAAGAACATCAACATCAGTCCGGTTCCCCAGAGAAAGCCACCACCGTACGAAGAGAACAGCGCAGAAAGAGGAGCATCAGGCCAGCCCACGATCAGCAGGATGACCGCGGCGATGGATAACTGCGTAAACCCGACGTACAGGTAGAAACTGCCCAGCGCCAGTCCAAGCGTGGAGATTATCCGCTTGTCACCCAGCGTCACCGCCGCATAGACAATCGGGCTGGCCAGCGCTGGCAGGATCCACTGCAGGTCGTTCACTGGTCGCGGCCGGGCGGTGGTCCTGGTACGAATTCCTCGCCGGCTGCGTCAAACGGCTTGTAGCCAAGCTCAGCCTTTGCCCTGCTGATGTCCCAGATCTTCCACTTGTTGTCTGACGTGGCGTAATAGATGCCGTACCGATGTGATTCCGGTGCGCCAAGTGACAGGTCAACAAGTTGGGCAATGTCCCGGTGACTGAGCCAGAGTGACAGAGCGAACGGAGAGAATGTCGGATCATCATTCGAAAGCACCCAGCCAATTCGCAGGTGAATAGAGCTGAGACCGTGGTAGTCGTTGTAGTAGCTGCCGAGAGCCTCGCCGTAGGCCTTGGACGTGCCATAGTAGCCATCAGGGCGAATCTGGCATGTCTCGTCAAGCAGCGGGTACTGGCCGTGCGTCAGTTTTCCGAACTCGCCGTCGACGATGAATTTCCAGGGCTCAACCGTGTAGAAGCCACCGGTTGCATGCTGCGAACTGGCAAAAACGACTCGCTTCACACCTACGCGCTTCGCCGCCTCAAATACGTTGTACGTGGCAACAAAGTTGTTCTTCAGGGCCGAATCCCAGGAGGCTTCAACACTCCGGTCGGCGGCGAGGTGGACCACTGCATCATGCCCGGCAAACGCCTTTTCCACTTCCGCGTAGTTCGAAAGATCACCAACTACTGAACGAGCCTTAGACGATTCTTTGAGGTCAAACGACGTAAAATCATATTTTTCTGATAGTTTGTCGACAAGAATCGAACCAATCAGGCCTGCACCACCTGTTATTAGCACTTTAGGTCGGTCAGTCATTACGAATCTCCATTAACGATATCGACGTAGACGGGTTTACACACTGTAACCGGACCGCTGACGTTATCAGACAGTTGAGTGGTAACGCACCACCGCTAACAGTCACGGCAAAACGGGAACAAACGCGTGGTCCGCAGCGTCTACAGGTCAGGGCAGTCTCCGAAATATGCATGGACGGCTATGGGAGTAATAACGATGAGCCGCTTTATCAAGTACCGACTCACCGCAGTAGCGTTGTTCGCACTGTCTACAGTCGCGATCATAGGCGTGGCCTGCGGTGGCGGAGCGGATTCCAGTTCCGACCTCAAGACGAACGGTGTTTCCGAATCGTCTGACGGCGGATACGCAACTGGCAGTGGCGCAGATGTCGCGGGTTCTACTGGCTCATCAGGCGGGGCATCAGCAACACCGGCTGCCGCCTATCCGACACCGGCTCCGTACCTGGCCCCAACTCAAACCACTGCATTCAAGGACGGTCTCCTGACCAACGACGTCCTGCTATCTGACTCAAACGCCCCGCTTGACGACGAACTGGCGCAGGTCAACTCGAACCGCATCATCGTCCGCAATGTCCAGATGTCTATCGAGACGCGTGACATCGCATCGACAATCGAGCAGATAAGCACCATTACAGCGCAGACCGGCGGCTGGGTCGTGAGCACGCAGCACGTAGAAGTACACCGCGGCGCAATCGATATCCGCATCCCGGCAGACCGGCTGGACGCAACGCTGACTGACCTGCGTACATTGGCGGCAAAAGTCGTCTCAGAAGTATCCACAAGCCAGGATTTCACCGAGGAATTTACCGACACCACGGCCCGCATCCAGACACTGCAGGACACAGTCGACGCGCTACGAGCATTATTCGACCGAGCAACCAAGATTGAGGACGCGCTGACCATCCAGAAAGAGATTACCCGCATCCAGTCGGACATCGAGGCGATGCAAGCCCGCGTGAACCTGCTATCACAAAGCGCCGCGTTCTCCCTCTTACGCATCACACTGGCTGCGCTACCGCAAGAGATGGTGATTGACGCTGGTGAAGATGTACTCGCAGCTACAGGGCGCTCAGTGCGTTTCCGTGCGGAGTTCACGCCTCCGGAAGGCATCGAGAATTTTGAGATCCAGTGGGATTTTGGCGATGGTTCCGGTATTGCCTACGTATACACGGTTGCGCCGGTGAATACCGAAGGTCGGGTAATATCGGCCCCTGTCACCCACGCCTATTACGATGAAAATGACTCACCGTACATCGTAAAGGTCAAGGTCACTGCTACTGGCCCATCCGGCGCAGCCCGGGGCGAGGATGTGTTGGTCGTAACGGCCAACCGCGTCCCGCCTATCGAGGTCTATGCTGGTGAAAACCAAGCGGTTGAGGCCGGGTCAGAGGTCCAGTTCCGTGGCTCGTTCACACGCCCGGATGGTGTGGAGAACCTTAGCTATACATGGGACTTTGGTGATGGCACCGCCCTGGTGACTGTCGACGCCGAGCCGGGTACTACTCTGGCGGAGATCAAGCACACTTTCGCCAACAGCCGCCCGCAAAGCTACAACGTGATTCTCACGGTGAAAGGTGAAACTGCGTCCGGCTCCACCGAGGGCGTCGGCGCCCTGCAGGTTCACGTACGGGAGCCGGAAAGCCTGACCGCTGGTGATTTCGCACCCGGGCAGAGCAGCAAATCTGCCTTCCGAACACTCACAGCGATTGGTTCAGGAATCGGCACATTCCTGATCTGGGCGATTGTCCTCAGCCCGATCTGGCTCATCATCGGTGCCGTGATCTACTTCGTGTACCGCAAGCAGAGCCTGGCCTTGAAACGACGAGGCGCCGAGCATCGTGCTGAACAGGCAGCCCGGAAACAAGCCGGAGTCTGAACAAAGCCATGAGACAAAAGACCTCCCTCCAGCCAGCATGCCGATTGGCGGGAGGTCTTTTTTCGATTCACCTGTTGAGGAGTGCCGTCACACCCGTATAATCCTCATTCGCAACAGCGAACATTGCAGGCACGAAGGTAAACAGCAGCCCCATGAAAATTAAGAAGACCTGGATCATCGTCGTGGTGATCGTCGCCGCACTCATCGGTTCACTGTTCCTGCTCCCGGAACGTGACACACCAAACCCTGGTGTAGATCCCATGGCCGGCATCGACAAATAGCCGACAACTCTCGCTGCAACCTCGCATAAGCGATGGCCGCAACTTAAACTCAACGCCATTACGCTTTGTGATGCGTGTTATTGCCTTGCAAAGCTGTTTCTAACATCCCTACATCGAAACCCGTTCAGGGTGCTATTCTTAATTACGTAAGCGCACGTCCGGAATTCTGAGCCACTACTGTGGCCTGCAGGCACACAACAATTTGTTGTTCAGACCCGCAACTACTGGCCGATCGGCTTCAGACAAATATCACTCGTGCCGTAGATGGCAATAACCCGTGACGCGCAAGTCGCTTCGCCCCATTCAAGAAACGAGACTCGAAATCACCACCCAAACGTCACCGGCTACGACCGCGTTCACTTCATTTGAACTCGGTTCAAGCATCCAGCGCGGCATTGCATTCGCTGGTTATGACACCCCGCGCCCAATTCAGCTAGAAGTCATTCCTGCCGTGCTTGAAGGGCATGATGTGCTCGGCATGGCGCAGACCGGCACGGGCAAGACCGCTGCATTCGCCCTTCCCGTACTGGAAAAACTGATGTCCCGGCGCAAATCCGGCCCATCCGTACTCGTCCTGGCACCAACACGCGAACTCGCAAAGCAGATACACGAAGAGTTCACCACACTGGGCCAGTTCACGCCGATCCGCTCAACGACTGTCTACGGTGGTGTTTCTATTCGCCATCAGCTAAACGCATTGCGATCCAGGCCGCAGGTGGTAGTCGCGTGTCCCGGTCGCCTGTTGGACCTTCACGGCCAGCGTGGGATTGATCTCTCCGGCATCGACACGCTCATCATCGACGAAGCAGACATGATGCTGGATATGGGCTTCTTGCCGGACGTTCGACGCATCGTGGAGCTGATCCCTGAGGATCGCCAGACACTGATGTTCTCCGCCACCATGCCTGACGAGATCAGGAAACTGGCAAACAAGGTGTTGAATCACCCCAAAGTAGCGGACGTAGGACATTCCAGCGTCGTTTCGACTATCGATCACGAGCTTTACCCCGTGACGCAACGCCAGAAAACCCCGCTGCTCAACTTCCTGCTTGGTGACGTGAGCTTCGGGTCTGCAATCATCTTCACCCGCACCAAGCACCGTGCCCTGAGAGTGGCGCAGCAGCTAAAAAGCAACGGGCACAACGCAGTTGCGCTGCAAGGCAACATGTCACAGGCACAACGAGACCGGGCAATGCAGGGTTTCCGTGAAGGAAAGTTCCAGATACTTGTTGCGACCGACATTGCGGCGCGCGGCATAGATGTTGCCAACATTTCACATGTCATCAACATGGACATGCCGAATACGCCTGACGCATACATTCACCGCATTGGACGAACCGGACGCTCCGAGCAGTCAGGTCGGGCCTTCACCTTTGTGACGCCTGAGGATGAAGCAGCTGTACGCGCACTTGAGAAGAAGCTGGGTCGCAAGATTCACCGCTGCACGCTGCCAGAATTTACCGAACAGACAGCCGAAGAAGTGGCTGCGACGCAGGCAATGCCGAAAACGGCTGCAAGAGATCGCCAGGCCAGTTCAGCGCCAACAACTCCCCTGGAAGCTGCCCAGCACAGGCTTTCGAAGCGCACACCCTCGTCGGGTGGAGGCCCACGCCAGCCTAAACAGCACAAAGGTTTCCAGCAGTCCCGCAGCAAGAACTCTCGGATCCGTCACCGCAAGCACGCGGAACGTTCTGCCAGGTCTTCGTAAACCCGCTCCTCACGCTATTCGCTGCCTGCTACGCCCACGGCTGAGTGGTAGAGCGCTAGACTATGCCCTCGTAAAAAGCTGAAATCACCAGCAGAACGGGGAGCCACAGTTGAGCGAGGCGCAATCGGCAGGCGTACACAAGAACTTCATCGGCGGTAAGTGGGTAGAGTCCGCTTCGGGCGAAAAATACCGCACAGTGAACCCGGCACGGCCAAAGCAGGTCGTGGGGGAATTCCAGGCGTCGGTAGTGCAGGACGCTGACAGTGCAATTGCGGAGGCCGCCGCGTCTGCTCCCGCATGGGGCAAGATGCCAGCGCCACAGCGCGGCTCTATCCTGTTCAAGGCGATCGATGTTTTCGAACGCCGAGCAGGGGAACTCGCCCGCGCAATCACCATCGAAGAAGGCAAGCCAATCGCCGATGCCACTGGTGAAGTGAAACGGGCGATGAATATACTCGAGTATGCTGCTGGAGAAGGCCGCAGGCTCTTCGGCTACACCACGCCTTCCGAACTCCCAGACACCGCTGCCTACACGTTCAAGCGTCCCCTCGGCGTCGTCTCCATCATCACGCCGTGGAACTTCCCGGTGGCCATCCCGGTCTGGAAGATGGCCCCTGCGCTGATCTGCGGCAATGCCATAGTGTTTAAGCCAGCTTCGGCAACACCGTTCGCTGCCACAATCATCGCCGAGATTTTTGAAGAGGCCGGCATCCCCGCTGGTGTATTCAACCTTGTCACCGGTCCCGGAGGTTCTATCGGCAACAAACTCGTCGAAGACCCGCGCATTGGCGGCGTGTCATTTACCGGCTCGACAGAAATCGGCACTCGCATATACGCCCGTGGTGCTGAAGCCCTGAAGAAGGTACAGGCGGAACTTGGCGGCAAGAATGCAGCCATCGTGATGAACGACGCCGACCTCGATAAGGCTGTCCCTGGCATCGTGCAGGGAGCGTTCGGCTCCACCGGGCAGCGCTGCACTGCAACCAGCCGCGCCATCGTCCAGAAAGGCGTCTACAACGAGTTCATGGACCGCCTGATCGCCCAGACAAAGGCTCTCAAGGTCGGTGACGGCATGGATCCAGAGAACGATGTCGCTCCGCTATCCAGCAAGAGCCAGTTCAACACGGTTCGTGAATACATTGGCTACGGGACGGAAGAAGGCGCAAAACTCGTTGTCGGCGGGCACGCCCTCGAAGGAGCCGAGTACGAAGGCGGCTACTACGTCGAACCGACCATCTTCACCGACGTGCCGGAGAACAGCCGGATCGCCCAGGAAGAAATTTTCGGGCCGGTGCTTTCGGTATTCCAGGCAGAAGACGTGCAAGACGCAGTTCGAATCTCAAACTCGGTAAAATTCGGGCTGTCATCGTCTATCTACACTCGTGACCTGGTACTTGCTCATGAGTACATCAACACTGTCGAGACCGGCATGGTCCACGTCAACGCCCCAACGCTCGGCGGCGAAGTCCATCTGCCGTTTGGCGGCCTCAAGGCATCCGGCGTGGGACAACGAGAGCAGGGCACCGAGGCCTTCGACTTCTTCACGGAGACGATCACCGCATACATCGACTACTCAGCGAGCGCACGTGAGCGCTCACGGTTCATCTAAGGACAGCATTGACTAGCCTCACTCACGCCTCCACGTGAGATGCAAGGAGACAACATGGTTCGAATACCAATAGCAATCGTCGGCGCTGGTGGCATGGGCGGCAGGCATCTGCGGGCACTTGGTGCACTCTATGAAAGCGGCATGGCGAACGTGGAACTGGTCGCCGTGTGTGATCTCCGGGAAGACAACGCTAACCACCTTGCTGATCTTGCTGAGCAGATGCTTGGCTCACGACCGCAGGTCTTCACGTCAATGGAGACAATGCAGAAACAGCGGCCAGACATCGAAGCGGTCGACATTACGACCGACTCCGGCTCACACCACAAGGTGGCGGAGATTGCCTTCGAACTGGGCTACAACGTCCTCTGCGAAAAGCCGCTCTCGCTCACGGTTCGCGGCTGCAACCGGGTAATCGAAGCCTGGAAAAAGAGCGGAAAAGTACTCAGCGTCGGTGAACAAGAACGGCGAGACCCGATGTGCCGACTGAACAAAGCGCTCATCGACGCAGGTGTCATCGGCAAGCCTTACGCATTCCTGCTGGGTTCTGCATCCGGTGGCAGCGACATCATCATCTGGCCGTGGCGACACTACAAGAACATCGGTGGCATCTTCGTCGATGCCGGCGTTCACGCCGTTGACCAGATCATGTACTACATGGGTGACATCGAAGAGGTCTTCGCAGTCTCGAAAGTGTGGGAACCGAAGCGATACAAGGGCGAACGGATCGGAGTCGCCAATTTCTACGACCACTGGGCCAAAGAGGTTCCTGACGAGATAGACGCCGACGCCGAGGACATGGTGATCTCGACACTAAAATTCAAGAGCGGCGCAGTCGGGCAGTGGACTTCATTCTATGCAGCGCACGGTGAGCCAATGCGATACGGCATGATCTACGGCTCCAAGGGCTCAATGGAACCGGCTAAGCAGCGTCGTGGCGACCCACTTACGGTGACCATCGACGGTGTTGGCAAGATCAGCGGTGATGAAGTCCTGGAACTCGTCCCCGATTTCCACCTTGATGAGTTGCCCGCACGCCTCTTCGGCAGCGACAGGATCGGCTCTTACGCAGGCAGAGTTCCGTTCGAAGATGCCGACCGCTTCCTGGTCGCGCTTGAGTACTACGAACTCGGCCAGTGCATTGCCGATGGCACGACGCCTGAAGTGGACGCGTATGTCGGCCGCAAAGACCTTGCGGTCTGTAACGCGGCCCTGGAATCATCCGTGCTCGGCAGACCAGTCACCATCGAAGAAATCGAGAACGAACAGACAGCCGAATACGAAGCCAGCATCAACGCCCACTGGAAGATATAGAGCAGGCTCTGACACGACGCCGATTCGAGAAACTACCGCATGAGACTTGGCTTCAATTTCGTCCCGTCCGTGTATGACACTCCGCTGGACGAGTTCCTGGCGTTCGCCGCGCAGTACGGAGCCACTGACGTCGTGCTCCAATCCTCAACTGCGCGTAATCCAGTGCGGCCGCCGGGCGTCGTGCCCGGAGAGGACCGCTGGGAACTGGACGACCTCGCCAGGCTACGGGAGCATGTCGAATCTTTCGGCCTGCACCTGGAAGCACTGGAAAACGCCCCTTCGGCGTTCAACAACCAGATCATGCTCGGTGGCCCTGACCGTGACCGCCAGATCGAAAACATGATCTATACCATCCGCAACATCGCCCGCGCCGGCATTCCGATATTCGGATACAACTGGATGCCATCCAGCGTATGGCGAACCACCAACGACACTCCAAACCGAGGTGGCTCAAAGGTCTCAAGCTATGACCACGCAAAGCACCTCAACGCGCCGCTAACGCACGGACGTGAGTACACCGAAGATGAGATGTGGGAGAACCTTGAGTACTGGATCCGGATTATCACCCCGGTTGCCGAGGAGGAAGGGATACGACTGGGAATCCACCCGGCAGACCCACCGGTACGGTCACTCGGCGGAATCCCGAGGCTGCTGAACGGCTTCGATGCCTACAAGCGGCTTACCGGGATTGTCGACTCGCCTTCCAACGCCATCGAGTTCTGCCAGGGAACGTTCGCCGAGATGGAAGATGCCGCCGACGGTGGAATCTACGAAATGATCCGCCACTTCGGTGAACGCAAGAAGATCCTGTACGTCCACTTCAGGAACGTATCGAACCCGGGGCCAACGTTTCACGAGGAGTTCATCAACACGGGACACGTGGACATGTACCGTGCCATCAAACTGTTCCGCGACATCGGCTTCGATGGCGTATTCGTCAACGACCACGTCCCGCATACGATTGGAGACACATCGTGGGGTCACCGGGGCAGGGCGTTCGCAAACGGCTATATACAGGCGTTACTGGACGTGGCCAAACGTTAGGGCATAGCGGCAACATCTCTTTGCCAAATGAAACAAGGCTCAACACCTTCCGAACAGGACAAAAAATGAAAATAGAGAAAATAGAGACCTTCTTCGTATCCAGGTTCCTTGTCTGCCGAATCACCACCGATGACGGCACACAGGGAGTTGGCGAGTCCTGTTACTGGTCATATCCCAAAGCGGCTGAGCAGACTATCCACGGTGTGGCAGATGCGCTGATCGGCATGGATCCCGGTGACATCGAGCATATCTGGAACTACATCTGGCGCTACAACAGCAACTTCCGCGGCAACAGCATCGGCGGCGCGGTGAGCGCTATCGACATGGCGCTGTGGGACATCAAGGGCAAGCGCCTGCAGGCACCAGTCTGGGATCTGCTTGGCGGCAAGGTACGCCACAAGGTGCGAGCGATCGCACAGGGAATCCGCAAGGACACTCCTGAAAACGCCGCAGCTGACGCCAAAAAATGGCAGGACCAGGGCTACACGGCATTGAAGTTCACCCCGATGCCGGACACATGGCCGGACATGGCGTACTCAGAAATGCTGAAGAAGGGTGTCGATATCGTGGCGGCGGTACGGGAGACAGTTGGCTGGGAGATGGATCTCGCCATAGACATCCACCGCAACATGCAGCCATCAGAAGCTGTGGCGTTCTGCGAGGAGCTTGAGAAGTTCCGGCTCTACTTCGTCGAAGACCCGATAGTGCCCGATTCGGTCGTGGCGATGGCCGAGGTGGCCGACAAGATGCGAGTGCCGCTGGCTGTCGGTGAACGAAACGTGGGCGTCTGGGAGTTCAGGGAGTACGCCCAGCTCACAAAGTGCGCCTTCTTCAAGCCAGATATCGCCGTTGCAGGCGGAATAACAGGCACAAAGAAGATAGCGACTATCGCCGAAGCGCACCACATCAAGATTTGCCCGCACAACTTCCAGGGGCCAATCGCCACCGCGGCCAACATCGCCCTCGCAGTCTCGTGCCCCGCCTGGGACGTGCAGGAATCGGTGGATGAGGACAAGTCACCCCGACGTGACATGGTGGATGAGCCGATGAAGCTGGAAAACGGCTGGTACACGCCGTCAGAGCGCCCTGGACTTGGCGTTGAGTTCAACGAAAAAGCGGTTGCCATGCACCCGTTCAACCCGGCGAACGTCGCACCGCCAATCAGGGAAGACGGCAGCGTGGCCCTGCGATAGTTCTTGCTTTACGGTTCCGGGGTTCCGCATAACAAAAACTCGGCGGCAGATTTTTC
>JAURLM010000138.1 GCA_030831265.1 Chloroflexota bacterium | reverse complement strand
GATCATCCCTGCGACACCAAGTCAAGATACACCACCCCAAATTCGAGCGTCAAGGTGAGAAGCACCCACCAAAACACGCATTTGTATGAGTGTTTTTCCTCTTTTGTCAGGCTGAACGTGCACTTCCGACCACACTAACAGTATCGCATCTCAACTACAGTGACGCCACGTCAACTATGATCGAGCTGCCTTTTGTCCCGCCGTTGATCATTTTCTGTCTCTAGAATTACCAACCAGTTACCGCGAAGTACAAACTTGAAGCACACGCCAAACACTCCTCTCGACATAGGGTCGACATGGGAAAACGCGTGCCAGCCACTTTGAAAGGGCATTGACATGGACCTCGGAATCAAAGGCAAGAACGCACTTGTCACGGGCGGTAGTCGCGGACTCGGTCGGCAGGCGGCGCTGGCCCTAGCCCGTGAAGGTGTGAATGTAGCCATATGCGCTCGTGGAAAAGACCGTCTCGACGAGACTGCGAACGAACTAAAAGCACTCGGCGTAAACGTCAGCGCGTCCGTGGCAGACCTCGGAGACGCCGCTGCTGCCGAGGCTATGTACGAACGCACCGCAGGTGAACTGGGGTCAATCGACATTCTGGTGAACAACGTCGGCGGCAGCATGGGAACGAGTGACCTGCTGAGCTCATCCGTCGATGATTTCCAGAAGGTTATGGATGTGAACCTCTGGTCTGCTGTACGCCTGATGAAGCAGGCCTTGCCGGGCATGAAGGAGCGAGGCTGGGGGCGGGTGATCAATATCGCTTCCATTTATGGCCGTGAGTGGGGCGGGACAGCTCCGTACATGACTGCAAAAGCGGCGATGATCGCAGCCACCAAGAGTGCGGCAATGACCCTGGCAAGCACAGGTGTAACCGTGAACGCCATCGCTCCGGGTTCGATACTTTTCCCTGGCGGTTCATGGGAGAGGTTCATGAACAACAACACGCCAGAGGCGGTCGAGGAGTTCATTGCGCGTAATTTGCCTGCTGGGAAATTCGGGTGGCCTGAACCAATTGGCGCTACCGTGGCGTTCCTGGCGTCGCAGCACGCAGACTTGATCATGGGCGCTTGCATCAACGTGGATGGTGGTCAGTCACACAATCTGTTCTAGTCCACCACTAGATGAACGGAGGCAGGGTTGGTGAATAGGCAACACGCTCTTCCACCCATCTGGCTGCGCGTAACAGGCCAATGTCATCGTGACCTTTGCCGATCAGCATCGCGCCCAGCGGCATTCCGTTTCTTACGCTCAACGCTGTTGGCACGGTAATTGTTGGCAATCCAGCAGTTGTCCACGGTGAGTAAAAGGCCGTGGAACCGGTGGTCGAAAGGTCTTTTGGCGCCGGCCCGACCGCGGCTGGCATTATCAACGCGTCCAGCGACGCCATTCCTTCATCCATGTCATGCCTGAACTGGCGGCGGAGGCGTTGAGCCTGGACGTATGACGTGCCAGGAATAACTGCGCCTGTTTCTATCCTCGCCCTTGATTTTGTGCCGTAATCGCCCGGTCGTTCAGCAAATGTTCGACGATGCACCTCAGCAGCCTCAACTGCATGAATCGCCAGCTCTGCATCACGTATATGAATGTATGAAATGGGGAGGTCGAACAGTTCGACCCAGGTTCCGCCCTGCCGCAAATACTCGATCAGTTCGAACATGTGCGCCTGCATCTCAGTTGACGCAGTACGTTCAATGTCCCCGGAAATAATGCCAAGTTTCGGCACGTACGCCGGATCAGTATTGGTCAGTGCTCTTACATAACCTTCGGAATGAGTGCCCGGCACACCGGCAGCATCGTATCGGTCGTAACCCGACAGCACATCCAGCAAGACAGCTGCATCTGTGACTGTACGAGTCATCCATCCGACGGTATCCAGCGTCCAACTGACCGGAAACACCCCTCGCCGTGAGACCAGGCCATACGTCGGCTTAAAACCGGTTACGCCGTTATAGGCAGCAGGCCTGTTCACTGACCCCGCCGTCTGCGTGCCAATGGCCACCGGACAATGACCGGACGCTACTGCTACAGCAGAACCAACACTACTGCCGCCGGGCGTATGCGCGCTGTTCCACGGGTTTTTCGTTCGGGCAGGATCACCCATAGCGAACTCGGTGGTCACGGTCTTCCCAAGAACTATCGCACCAGCGCCTTTCAAGCGCGAGACGAGTCCTGCGTCGAGCGTGGGATTATTATCCCGGTATATGGGTGAACCCATTGACGTGCGGATTCCGGCGGTTGCGATGATGTCTTTCACGCCAACAGGGACACCATGCAATGGCCCCAGGGTTTCTCCACGAGCTACGGCACTATCGGCCTGTCGCGCCTGCCGCAGTGCACCTTCAGCATCAAGCGTTTCCCATGCTTGTAGATGCTCATCCTGTTCCTCGATACGCTGGAATGCCGTAGTGACAAGCTGCTCGACAGTTAACGCACGTGAACGGATCAACTGAGCTGTATGAGTGACCGATGCCAGTGCAAGCTCAGTCACGGCGTTGGTCCATATTCATCTCATGCAGATAGAAACCGGGAGCATCATCTCGAGAGAACCGCAAGCGCTCCAATCGACCAACCGACAATGCGGCATCACGCAGGTTTTCCGCGATGCATGCAGTGCGTTCGCTGCCCCATTTCTCCACAGAATCCCTCTGGAGACGCTCAAATATCTCCTGGCGCTCTTCTGATGTCAGATCCCCCGGCAACTCCACAAAAACACCTCCGAACAATGATGGAAAGGGACGCTAGCGTATCGCACTTGAACAAATAACAAAACGGCCCTGCCATTACTGGCAGGGCCGCAAGTAAACGCTTGAGCAGGCCTGGACTAGCTGATTGTTACAACAGCACCGGCAGCTTCGAGCTTGGTCTTGGCTTCGTCAGCCTCTTCCTTGGTCACGCCTTCCTTGACGTTCTTAGGAGCAGCCTCAACCAGGTCCTTGGCTTCCTTCAGGCCGAGCGGGGTAAGCTCACGAACAGCCTTAATGACAGCGATCTTGTTACCACCGACCTCTTTCAGGACAACATCGAACTCGGTCTTCTCTTCAGCAGCTGCAGCGGTACCACCGGCACTTGCGCCTGGAGCAGCAGCGACTGCAACCGGGGCAGCAGCGCTTACGCCGAACTCTTCTTCGAGTGCCTTTACGACTTCAGCAAGGTCCAGGACGGACATCTGCTTGATACCTTCGATCAGCTCTTCTTTGGTCAGTGCCATTTCTTCAATCTCCCGTGGTCCGTGCCGGACCTTCAATTAGATAACTTCTTCGGCTGGCTCCGGACTCCCGGTGCCGAGTGTTTTATTCGGACTTTTCTTCTTCTGCTTCAGCTGTAGCTTCTGCAGGTTCAGCTTCCACAGCAGGAGCTGCCTCAGCTTCAGGTTCACCCGACGCCACTTCCGCGGCGGGTTCAGATTCAGCTTCTGGCGTTGCACCAGCTGCTACACCGTTGTTTTCAACGATCCGCGTCAGAACTGTAGCGAATGCTTGGAGCGGGCCGTTCATGACCATCACCATGCGTGTAATCGGGCTGTTCATACTGCCAAGAAGCTTCGCCAGCAAGACTTCTTTGGTAGGAAGTTTCGCCAGGGCTTTGATGCGATCGGCAGTCAGAACCTGACCATCCAGGGCGCCCCCGACAATGGTCATCGCAATGTTGTTATCGTCCAGGTAGGTAACAAATACCTTCGCCGCCGCTGCCGGGTCACCTTCGGTGGTCAGCAAGCCAATCGGACCCTCAAGGAATTCCTTGCTCTCAGGCCGACCGGCATTGTCTGCGGCGATTCGTGCCAGCGTGTTCTTCGCAATCTTGAACTCAGAGTTGGCTTCGCGCACTTTTCTGCGCATGCCGGACATCTGGCTCACGCTCAGACCACGGTAGTTAGCGGCGATAATCAGTGGAGAAGCTTTAAACTTTTCCTCGATCTCCCCTACCGTCTGGACACTTCGTTCAGTTGGCATCAGGCCTCCATTCACTTGCGGGCCGCTGCACATACCTGGTGCAACAAAAAGCCCCGTGGCTGTTACGGCCCGGGGCGGTACTCAAGAACAACTCAAGTTTCGGATCCCGGCCTCTACAGGCGTTTTCACATTCTGACTGGTACTTGCCAGTCACCTGTTTTCTACAGCCGATTGTTTTCAGTTGTATCCGTCAATAAGACAGGATGAATTGCTACCCAAGATAGTAGCAGGTTCTAGTAGATCTTTCTTACAGGGCCTTTGCAGCCGCTTCCAATGCATTCAGATCCAGCTTGATACCGGGTCCCATGGAGGTTGTCAGAGTTGCTGACTTGACCAGTGAGCCCTTGACGCCTTCTGGCTTTGCCCGCAAAACCGTTGCGTAGACGCTCATCATGTTGTCCACAATCTGCTGCTCAGTGAAGCTGGCAACTCCGATGCGGGTGTGGATGATTGCCTGCTTGTCCATACGAACCTCGCTGCGGCCCTTCTTGGCAGAGTTCACAGCGTCAGCAATGGCGTCAACAGCAACAACCGTTCCGGTACGCGGGTTCGGCATCAGACCTCGACGACCGAGGTAGCGTCCGAGGCGACCCAGCTTGGGCATCTGGTCAGTAGTTGCGATGGCGATGTCAAAATCTGCCCATCCACCTTCAATTCGCTTAATGATCTCGTCATCAGCAATGAAGTCTGCACCGGCAGCACTGGCGGAAGCAGCGGCGTCATCTTCGGCAAAAACCAGGACACGGACAGATTTTCCTGTGCCGTGTGGGAGTTCTGCTACTTCACGAATCTGCTGGTCAGCGTGACGCGGGTCAGCAGACGTGGAGATGTGCAGCTCCACAGCTTCGTCAAATTTGGCAGTAGCCACTTTCTTGGCAAGCGAAGCCGCTTCTCCAGGGGTGAAGAGACCTTCACCAATTTCGCTTGCCGCCGTCAGGTATCGCTTTCCGTGTTTAGACATTGTGATCCACTCTATGTTCCGGGATCAACCGGAGATGGTAACTCCCATGCTACGTGCGCTGCCCTCGATGATCTTCATCGCGGCTTCAACGTCATTAGCATTCAAATCTTCAAGCTTCGTCTGGGCAATCTCGCGGATCTGGTCTCGAGTGATCGAACCAGCCACGGATACGCCCGGAGAAGCTGAACCACCAGGAAGCTTCGCAGCCTTCTTAATCAGGTCTGAAGCAGGTGGGCTCTTCAGGACAAAGGTAAATGAACGGTCGTGATATACCGTTAGCTCGACCGGCACAACGCTGCCGCGGAACTGTTGAGTCCGCTCGTTGTATTCCTTGACGAACTGCATGATGTTCACACCATGCTGGCCAAGGGCCGGGCCAACCGGAGGAGCAGGAGTTGCCGTCCCTGCCGGTAGCTGAAGCTTGATTTTTCCTGTGACTTTCTTAGCCACGATACTGTTCCTTGCGCGTTATGCGTCTTTGTTACGTTCGTTGCGTGCGGCCGGACTACTTTTAGGCTTTCTCCAACTGAAGGAAGTCAAGCTCTACAGGAGTTTCACGACCAAAGAACGATACGTGTACGCTGACCTTGCCTCGTTCTTCGTTGACTTCGTCTACTGTGCCAATGAAGTCCATAAACGGACCATCCTTGATGCGAACCGAGTCTCCCTTCTGGAAACCGATCCGAACCGTCGGAGCCTCGGACTTCATTCGACGCATGATGCGGTCAACTTCCGCATCTTCCAGTGGCACAGGCTTCGGGCGCTTCTCGCGCTCATCTTCTGCTGAGATGAACCCGGTCACACCCGGCGTGTTACGCACGACGTACCAGGATTCGTCATCCATCACCATGCGCACCAGCAAATAACCGGCGTACATCTTCTTCTCTACAGTACGCCGCTCGCCTTCCTTGATCTCAACCTCTTCTTCGGTTGGGACAACTACTTCGAAGATCTTGTCCGCCATGTCCATTGTCTCGATACGTTGTTCGAGGTTCTTCTGGACGCGGTCTTCCTGACCCGAGTAGGTGTGGACTATGTACCACCTGCCGCCGGCTGCGACGACATTGGTTGTGGCGCCATCATTAACCATTTGTTGAGATCAGTTTCCTGCGAGCAATGACATTAGTTCCGAGAAAAGCAGGTCAGCACCACCGAGGAAGATACCGAAAGCGGTGGAGATGACAAGCACCAACACCGTCAGTCTCGTAGCTTCCTGGCGAGTGGGCCAGGTAACCCGTCGCAGCTCACCCCACACCTCACCGAAAAAACCGAAAAGCGAAAAACGCGCTCCCGGTGTCATACCGGCAGGACGCTGGCCGCGCTGACGGACTGGGTTGCGCGCCATGCTTGCTTACCTTTTCTCCCGGAAGTCCCGCCTGCAACGGCATCGCGGGCAGAATTTAGCGAGGGTGATCCTGTCTGGATCATTCCGTCGGTTCTTCTCGCTGTGGTATGTGTAGGCTTTACACTCGCCACATTCAAGCGTAATTATCGTGCGTATAGCGTTCTTACGTGCCATCTCTGTCTGTCTACGCCTATTGCACGGCGTTGGGCATTTTCTCGTTTCCGATCCGGGCACATGCCTGGTCCGGAGGTTTGTTTCGCAGGTGAGCACCGGGCCTGAACCCGGCACTCACCTGCATTGAATTTCTTTATTCGACGATCGAGGTCACAACACCTGAGCCTACCGTACGACCACCCTCACGGATGGCGAACCGGATGCCCTCTTCAAGAGCCACCGGGTACATGAGCTCAATGTCCATCTCCATGTTGTCACCGGGCATGACCATTTCGGTGCCCTCTGCCAGCTTGATCTGACCCGTAACGTCGGTCGTTCGGATGTAGAACTGCGGGCGGTAACCTGTGAAGAACGGCGTGTGACGGCCACCTTCATCCTTGGTCAACACGTACACCTGAGCCTTGGCCTTGGTGTGCGGTGTCATTGTGCCGGGCTTGGCGATAACTGCACCACGTGCAATGTCATCCCGCTCTACACCACGGAGCAGGATGCCCACGGCGTCACCGGGCTGACCATCTTGCAGTGTCTTGTGGAACATTTCCACACCAGTGACAACTGACTTGATGTTCTTGCCAAAACCAACAATTTCGATTTCTTCACCGACCTTGACCACACCGCGCTCGATACGGCCAGTTGCAACTGTGCCACGGCCTTTAATGCCGAACACGTCCTCAACAGGCATCAGGAACGGCTGGTCAACAGGACGCTCAGGAACCGGGACGTAAGCGTCCACAGCAGCCATCAGCTCGTGAATCGCCTGGACCCACTTGTTGCTGGAGTCGCCGGCGTTCTCAAGTGCCTGCAGTGCGCTCACCTTGACAACCGGGATATCGTCGCCCGGGAAGCCATAGTTGGAGAGCAGCTCACGAATCTCAAGCTCAACGAGCTCGAGAAGTTCGTCGTCATCCAT
>JAURLM010000137.1 GCA_030831265.1 Chloroflexota bacterium | reverse complement strand
GCGCGTGGCGATGTTGCGTGGGGACCGATTTGTATTGCGGGATACGCAGGACACGTTGGGGGGTGGAGTTGTCCTTGTGCCGGATGCACCGCGGCGTCGGCGCAATGACGCGGAAGTGGTTGCTGAGTTGCAGGCGTTGACCAGCGGATCAGGTGAGAGTGCTGCTCTGCAGACATTGCGGTCCATTGAACCGGCTACTGTTGCCGAACTGGGCAAACACTCCAACTTGTCCGACGAAGCGGCGAAAGAGCTTGCAGCCAACCTTGTCGCATCACGAGATGCAGTGGGCATCGGGACGCCTGATAGCGCACTCCTGTATTCAGCCGTCGGCTGGGCGATGATCAAATCGGCGGCTGAATTGGCGCTGTCCGAATATCACAGGTTGTACCCGTTGCGTGGCGGGATGCCTCGTGAAGAATTGCGAAACCGGCTGAAACTCAAGGCGTCACCGTTTTTACGTGCCATCAGTACGCTGGCGGAAGAAGGTTCGGTGCAGAATGACGGTTCGCTCGTCAGGCTGGCTGCACACAGCGTGGTGCTGAGTCCGGCGCAACAGGCGAACGTTGATTCGTACCTGGCGCTTCTTGGCAACAAACCCTTTTCTCCTCCGACTGATTCGCCCATAGACCCTGAGTTGCTTTCCGGGCTGGAAAGCCAGGGGAAAGTCGTTCGTACCGCCGAAGCCGTGTTCCTGGCTACCGCGTTCGACGAGATGCAGAAGCGGGTAACGGAACATGCAGCGGCTGGTGGGACGATCAGCATCAACGAAGTGCGGGAACTGTTCGGTTCCAGCCGCAAGTACGTGTTGTCTTTCCTTGAAGAGCTTGACCGGCGCGGTGTGACGATTCGCCGTGGCGATGACCGTATCCTGCGCAATCTCTAGTCAACGCTTGTGTCAGGCATTTTGCGCGCATGAGCCAAAAGGCTCACCGGGTGACCCATTTGAATTGCGTGAAAGATGAATGCGCTTTGTGCGATTGGTATGCACTGGTGGGCGGATTCTCCCTGTTCGTGAACGTGTGCATTGAGTTTACTTAGTGCATGCGTTCGGGTCTGAGCACCCGGAATGCCGCTCAACGCACATGTGATGTGTGGCAGCGGCGAGAGGGGAAACAACAATGTCGTTCGTATCTAAATGGCGAAACCCGTTGGTGGTTGTTGTGGTTGTTGGCATGCTGTTTGCAGCCGGCATCGCATCGTCAATGGCGTCCAATGACCTTACTGATGCTGCAAAGGCCGATGTGCAGATAGGTGCGCTTTCGAAGGCTGCATCGAATTTCGAGTTGGCATGGTTTCAGGCGATGGGCGCAGATGCTCTTGCGGCAACCGGCCAGGCACCGGATGAAGCACAGGGCTTCTACGACGGAGCGATCAACCTGTACAACTCCAGCAAGGCTGTGTTGGCCAGCGCGGGTATTCCGGAGATCGACCAGGCGCTTGCTGCTTCCGACCAGGGTCTAGCCGTGATGAACGCCGCGTTCGCCGGTACGATGGCCTTTGCCGCCGTAGGTGATGTCGCTTCAGCCACGGCTAACCACATGAACGGCACGGTTGTCCTGTACGGCAACGTTGACCCCGCAGTGAAAGGCCTTTCGCTGGTGGCACAGGCGGCTGATGCACAGCTGGTTTCAGAGATGAACTCCGGCGCATCGAAACTCCGACTAATGTCGACGCTCAGCCTGGTAGTCGCAGCACTTGTAGCGGCATTTGCCGGGTGGTCAGCATGGACTATTTACCGCAGGGAAGAGTCTGCTAATTCCTCTAACGGGGAGCAGGCATCTTTCGAGCGGGCTGCATAGCGTTCTGCCGATGGGACATGGCGGAGCAGGGCGTGCCTTTCGAGGCACGCCCTATCTTTTTCACGCCGTTGGAATCGCCTACCAGTCAGCTACTGACCCGTCGTTGTCGTAGTAGTACTCGCCACCAAGCTCACGGTGGTATCCGTAGGCATCGCCTGAGTACGGCTTGGTCGCCTCAGTCTCGTCTACGTCGACTCCTAGGCCAGGAGTTGTCCACAGCGGGATGTGTCCGTCGATGACTTCCCAGTTCTTCTTGAGCAGACCGTTGCCGAGACCGGCGTCGACCTGTTCCTGGATCAGGAAGTTCGGCACGACAGCATCGACCAGCATGCAGGCTGCAAGAGCCAACGGCCCAATGGCGCAGTGAGGCATGATGTGCTGGTAGTACGTCTCTGCGTAGTTGGCGATGCGCTTCAGCTCGGAAGGTCCGCCGCAATGCGCCACGTCAGGCTGCAGCAGCGCCACGGCCTGCTTCTCAATAACCTGCCGGAACTCCCAGCGGGAAAGAAGGCGCTCGCCGGTGGCAATAGGGAACGGAACATGGTCTGAAATCAGCTTCATCGCGTCCGCGTTCTCCTGCGGCACGGGTTCTTCGACGAACATCGGGCGCATACTCTTGATCTCGTGGCAAACCTCGATAGCCAACGCTGGAGTCATCTTGCCGTGGAAGTCGAAGCAAAGCTCCACGTCCGGGCCAACCCATTCGCGCATCGTGAATGCCATCTCGACAAACTCGTCGATACGTGAAGGTGGCTCGTGGGCGCGCCATGTTCCTGGAGGGCCGGCCTTGTAGCCGGTGTAACCCATCTTCTGTAACATCTGGAGCCGCTCTTTGGACTTTTCCTTGCCCTCGTCTGTGAGGTCACGGATGCCCCAGTGCGCGTACACGCGAATCCGGTCACGCACGTTTCCGCCCATCAGCATGTAGCTGGGAACGCCAAAGTGCTTTCCTGCGATGTCCCACAGGGCGGCGTCGATAGCCGCTATGGCTGACATGTTGTGTGCACCGCCGCGGAAGAACGAGGAGCGGTACATCTGCTGCCAGTGGTGCTCGATACGAAGCGGGTCCTTGCCTACGAGGTATTCGGCGAACTCGCTGATGGCAGCGGGAACTGACTGTGGTTTGCCTTCGAGCGTGCTTTCAGCCCATCCTTCGAGACCGGTATCGGTTGCGATTCGGATTAGCCTTGTGCGCGGTCTTGGCGAGAACTGGTCAACGCGGGTGATCTTCATGTTTTAGTCCCGTGAATGGGTCGTCGAGTCGACGACTGTTATGACTGAAGTGAAACCGGCGCAATGTTAGCGCAGATGAGTGGGTTGAGTGACTGTCAGACGTGAGGTGTTGCGGTCAAAAGACGTTATATCTGCCGATAGTTTCCATCCATGCACAGTGAACCACGTAATATGTGCGGATACGGTGAAGCATCAAGCATCGTCCGACAAAATGGTGCAAAAGGCAGGTCACATGCAATGACGACAGCAGCCAAAATGCCGCAAACGGGAGCTGAACTACGCCGTCTGGTGCGTGAAGGCAAGTTCAGACAGCCTACTTCTGGCGTGGCCCCGGATCACGTACAGGCGAACGTGGCGATCCTGCCGAAAGAGGTTGCCTTCGACTTCCTGCTGTTCTGCCAGCGCAACCCGAAGCCGTGCCCGGTCATCGAAGTCATCGAGCCGGGACAGGTTGAAGCGCAGATATCTTCACCCGGCTCTGATATTCGAACCGATGTACCGCTCTACCGTGTCTACAAAGACGGCGCGCTCGTAGACGAGCCACCGAACCTGAACGAATGGTGGCGGGATGACCTGGTGACCTTCCTGCTCGGTTGCAGCTTCAGCTTTGAGCACGCGCTCATCCGCAACGGCATCGAACTTCCGTACTTTGGCACTGAGCGCAACGTCCCGATGTTCAAGACGACGGTGCCGACCGTTCCTGCTGGACCGTTCTCAGGTCCGCTCGTGGTCAGTCAGCGATGGATTCCGCAGGACAAGGTTGTGCGGGCGGTGCAGGCGACTTCACGGTTCCCGGCGGTGCATGGCGCACCGATTCACATCGGCGACGGAGCGGCGATAGGCATCAAGGACCAGTTCAAGCCGGATTATGGCGATGCGTGGATCCCTGAGGACGATTCGTTTGTGCCGGTTTACTGGGCGTGCGGCGTCACTCCGCAGGCTGTAGCGATGGCTTCGAAGTCGGAGCTTATGATTACGCACTCACCGGGCCACATGTTCGTTACGGATATGAAAGACGAAGACCTGGCGGTTTTTTAGTATCTGCGGGATCAATGCGCTGATGGACGTTTACGGGATTTACTGAACTATGCCACAACAAACAATCGAAGACATAGTCCTGCAGAACGACACTCGTGGCATATCCGCGTTGCGTCCGCACCTGCCGAAGAACTTCATTGAGGAATCAGCGCGGCAGATTCTCGACAGGCCAGGCAAAGTCCTCATCACCACCGGGTTTTACATCGCATACGCCGGCGCACCTGAAACGGATGGTCCACCGGGGGCAGTTGCCATTGGCGATGCTCTGATCAAACTTGGCTACGAAGTTGCGTATGTGACTGATAAGTGGTCACTGGAAGTGATGAAGTCAGTCGCAGGCGATACCGAGGTCATCGAGTTCCCGGTTACCACGCATCACGAATCAGCCCAGTTTGCGAACGAAGTGACCGCGCTGCACAGGCCTTACGTGATGATCTCCATTGAGCGCGCAGGACTCGTCGGAGACGGCACCTACCGAAACTGGAAGGGCGAAGACATATCAAAGTACAACGCCAAAATTGATCACCTGTTCGACCAGCATCCACACTCAGTAGGCATTGGTGACGGTGGTAACGAGATTGGCATGGGCAACCTGAAAGATGTCATCCCCGGCCTGCCGAAACTTCCCACAAATCCATGCGTCACGACCACTACGAAACTGGTTATCGCCAGTGCCTCCAACTGGGGAGGCTACGGCCTCGTCGCTCAACTCGGGCTGATGACCGGGAAAAAACTGCTGCCGTCCGTTGAGCAGGGCTATGAGTGGGTAAAGCAGTGTGTGGCAGCGGGAGCCGTGGAAGGCATGAGCGGTGAACGCAAGGACTGGGTGGATGCGCGGGATCCTGAGGCTGATTCGGTCTGCCTTCGTGACCTGCACGCGCTCGTTGCTGGGCATTAATAGTTTTGCGTCAGGTTTTCGCAGCTGGCAGGTCTGGCGGGTCGTTGTCTTTCACCAGCGTTTCCTTGACGAAGAACAACAGGATTGCCGCACCGAGTAGTCCTGTGCCTGCTGTTAGTACAGATGCAGTTCCCAGCGTAACCAGCCCTGCGACCCCTCCGATCGCCGCTGGTCCAGAGGCTCCCCCAACATCTGAGATCAGTCGCCATACTCCCATGAACTCCCCCGGGTTTTTACGTGGAGCAAAGTCGACGCCCATCGTCAGCACCAGGCCGCTGGAAAGTCCGTTTCCAAGACCGACAAGCACACCGACCATCATCAACAAGAAGAACGAGTCTGCGAACGGGATGACTGCGAACCCGGAGGCAAGGATCAGGTAAGCCGGGATTCCGACGTGCTTCCTGCCCCAGCGGTCCATCACGAATCCAACGACTGGGAACATCACTGAATCGATGATGGACGAGACGCCGAAGATGTATCCAGACTGTGAACCGCTCAGGCCCATTTCGTCAGCCCAGAGTGGAATGATGTACTCGCGAGCAGCCCTCAGGAACTGCAGCATGATTGCGGCGAGTCCTGCGGTGGCGAACACGCGACGGTGGTCGACCAGGGTGTGTCCGAGTACCGGGAAGATGTTGTGTTTGCCGGTGTTGACCGCGGATTCCATTGTGCCCTTGAAGGTCGCCATGACCATTCCGGCGGTCAACACCGCCACAATGGCTTGTGCGAAAAATGGCGCCCTGTGGTCAACGTGGTCGTAAAGGAGTCCACCTGCGAACACCGCGGCGATCGTAGCGACTCGGCTCAGGCCGCCAAACATGGACAGGGCTTTTCCTCGGCTGGCGACAGGTACGGTCTGTGCGATGTAGACCTGACGAGAAATGCTCCACAAAGCGAAGCTACTGCCGGCGAAAAGTCGACCCATCATCAGCACGCTGAAGTTGGGACTTAATCCACCGATGATTGCGCCGACAGCGAACAGCAGGATTCCTGCCATCATCGTGCGTCGCAGACCGAGTATTCCTACGAGCACCCCCGCTGGTACATCGAAGAGCATCGTGCCCAGTGGGCGCGCCGTGATCATCAGGGCGATCAGCACGTCGGATGAACCGAAGACGTCGCGGGCGTATATCGGGAGGATCGGGATTAGAATTCCCTGGCCGAAAGTCAGTAGAAATGAGGGCGCGTAGACAGACCAGAGAAGCGACCTGATCTGGAATTTCGCGGGGGTGCTGCGGGGGGCAGTTGACATAGACGGAACATGCTACGCCTGACCCGGAGCAATATCGCTATTTGCTGGAAAATTAATCGGGAGACCAGGTTCCGAATCCGCCGGTAGCAAGTGCAACTGGTGATGCTTCCCCTGCGGCATCGATGACCCATACCTGTGGTTCCTGGGCGGTCGAGGATGTGGTGCCGTCCAGCACGATGCCCCCGAATACAAACTGGGACGAGTCAGGGGACCATAGCCGGGTATCTTCGGTGTACTGGTCGAAGAATTCAATCACGAAACTCATTTCGGAAGATGGCTGCATACGTGCCAGGGTTGTGATGTTCCCGGTCACCGCGTCTGCGACTAACAGTTGCACCTCTTCAGTATTCCCAGTAGGTGCAGCGATCAGCAGTTTTTTTCCGTCCGGCGACCACCAGAAAGCCTGTAATGGGAAGTCAATAACAGCCTGAATCGAACCTTCCGGGCTGATCACAGTCAGTGAGTGGTAAATCCCGTTTGTGTCGCCGTTTGCCACGGCTATTCGACTCCCAGCAGGGGACCACCTGAAGGCACTGCTGGCGTCAGTCGTCACCAATCTGCGAGGTTCACTGCCCTGTGAATTAGCAACGAACAACCCGCGTTCACCTTCGACGAATTCGACGTACAGGTAGTCGTCTGTCACCGGAGAAAAATCTGGTGTGCGATACGACACTGAGCCATTCCCAATGGGCGAAACACGCGTACGAGAACCGGTCGCATCGAAGCTGTGCAGCACGAGCTTCTCAGACGTGTGGATAAGTAGATATGCACCGTCATAAGACCAGTCCATGTACACGGGTCCGCCATTGGAGAGGGTTGGGCCGAATTCACCGGTGGCGGTGACGATGAATGTCGCCAGTCCATCGCCAATATCTGCAATCAGTGAAACAGCGTTGGAGTCAGGTCGCCATGCCGGGAAGTGCGGCACGCCGCCAATGCCTTGCGTCCCGGGTGCATCTGCATAAATGAGGTTCGGCAGATTCTCAGTGGATGCTGCAGAAACGCGCAGCAGAGCGGTAGCGAAACCACCGCCCGCATCTGCCGAATACGCTGTAACCAGCAGATGCCGTCCGTCAGGCGACCAGACCGGCCACCCGTATTGAATAGCGAACACGGTGTCAAAGAGTTCAGTGGGAGCCTCCGTGATTCGGAAAAGGTCTGTTCCATCCGGGCTAATGGTGTAGATGGAGCCGTCTGCTGACCTGAATGCGATACGGTTTTGGGCTTTGAGCGAGAGGGCAGTGGGCGACGCAGTTGGCGTGGTCGTGGGGAGTATGGACATCGGCAGAAGTGTTGGAAGTGATGCCGATGTGGGTGAGGCAGTGATTACAGTCGGTGAGGCAGAAGCCGCATCACGGTCAGTTGACGAACTGCATGCAATGGCAGACAGCGAGGCACAGATTGCGATGACCATGACTGGCAGGATCGGCATGGAAGCGAAGAACTTCATAGTCGGTCACTCGCAGCTAACAGTACGTTTTGGACTGCCGTTGTTCTGGCCTGGTTTAGAAATCGAGGCCGATGTCCAGCGCAGGTACGGAGTGGGTGAGCGCGCCGACAGAGATCATGTCGACACCCGTTTCGGCTATCTGTCGCACCGTCCCAAGGTTCACGCCACCGGAAGCCTCGGTCAGGCACTTGCCTTTGCAGAGTCCCACAGCGGTTCGCATTGCGGTGGTGTCCATGTTGTCCAGCATGATGATGTC
>JAURLM010000136.1 GCA_030831265.1 Chloroflexota bacterium | reverse complement strand
CTGATCTCGTGTAGCAAGCAGGTTAGCAGGCGCTCCGTATCGCGTACCGTTCTTGGTCGCGTAGAAGCTGTCACTTGCTTGCAGATGCGGTGCTGCCGGGCCATTGCCTTCACCAGTCAGACCGTGGCAAACGCTGCAGTTTACCCTGTAGAGCTCACCTGCAACCTGTGCGTCGTAGGGCCTGCGCTGAGTTGCAGGAACATCAAGCGATGAATCGGCGTCTCCCAGCGGTGCAAATGCAACAGACTCTGCCGGTGGCTGAAGTCGCGGCGGCTCCTGCATCCGGTTGGACTGCGCGTAATGCATCTCCGTGAAGGTATCTACGGGGTACGTGTTCGTCTCCTGCACACTGCATGCGCTAGCAAGCAGTGCAAACAGGCTTAGCAGACCAATAACTGCGATACGGCGCCGTGATACGGACACCGGTATGTCAAATCTAACCGGTGAAATCATGAGGCGTGCTTGATCTCCAGGGCACCAGCACCCTTCAGCACAGACTCAGCTTCCTGAGATCGCGTGCTGTCAACGCTGATAACTACGCCGATCCATCCCTCGGTGATTCTTTCGTCGTAAGCACCGGGGTTAAGGTTTGGCAATCGTGACTCGAAGATGATTCCGATAACCGTGGCGATAACCGCGGCAAGCATCGTCATCTCGTACATGATGATGATCATCGCAAAGAGCGAAAGAATCGGCTTACCACCGGTAACCATCGGGAACGCCATCTGCGTTCCTGCGGTAATCAGGATGGACGTTGTGAAACCAATGATCGCTCCGAAGGCAGGGAACCGGAACAGTCTGTGCTGTGGTACGTGTTCGCCGAAAGCACCTTCAGGGTAGGGTGTACCCGTCAGTACATCGAACGAACCTGGCTCGAAGCCGGCCTTAGCCAGGCCGTCCATGGCGTCTGCTGCTGGTTCTGCTTCCTGGAACAATCCAAGAATGCTGCGGTCAGCCATCGTTGGCTACTCCTGTTCCCTCAAAATTGCGGGCACGTTTACCCGCCCTATCTTGATCGAATCGACGAATACCTGGCTCTCCTTCTGCTCAAACAACGGAATGAGCGGGAAGAACCTGGAGAACAACAACATGAGGAACGTCACCCATGCGACGGACCACACGAGGATAGACCACTCAACCATGCTGGGCCTGTATGAGTCCCATGTGTACACGAATGGTGTCCTGCGTGACAGTCCGGGGACAATGATCATGAAGCGTTCAAGCCACATGCCAATGTTTACGAACAGTGATGTCCAGAACATGAGCGCAATATTGCTGCGCACGCTCTTAAACAGCCACATTCCAACCGGAATTATGTACCCGGTAAACAGGAACACAATGAACATGATGTTCCACGGCCAGGCAAAGATCTGCAACTCACGCAGGGCAATTTCAGGGGCGTCCAGCGAGTAGACCGCGAAGATCAACTCCAAGAACGTGAACCCGAGCCATGCCGTTGCAACGACGATCAACAGCCGTGCCAGTGCATCAAAGTGCTCCGGCCGGATGAAGTCATCCCATTTCCAGAGCCATCGCATCAGAGCCATCATCGTGACCACTGCTGAAACACCAGAGTGCACAGCACCGATAACGAAGTATGGAGCGAAGATTGTGGAGTGCCAGCCTTCCACTGCCGGTGTGACTGCAAAGTCCCACGAAACGATGGAGTGAACGGAGACGAAGATGGGGAGCATCAGCGCAGAAAGGAGGATGCCACCGACCGTCTGGAGCTGCCACTGCCGCGGGTTACCGCGCCAGCCAAGCGCCAGGATGGTGTACAGAGTTTTCTGCCAGCCCTTCGTCCTGTCACGCAGGTTGCCAAGGTCAGGCAACAGGGCGACGTACAGGAAGAGCGTGCTACCGGTCAGGTAGGTGCTGATTGCCACCGGGTCCATGATCAGCGGGGACCTGATGTTCGGGAAGATTCCACGGGCAAAGTCGTACGGCAGAATCCAGTAAGCAATACGCCATGGGCGACCAGCGTGGACGAGCGGGAACATAAGAGCCGTCAACAGCGAGAACACCGTCAATAGCTCGGCTGCCCGTGTAACCGGTCTGCGCCATTCAGCCTGGGTGAGGCGAAGAATGGCAGAAATCATGATTCCTGCGTGACTGATACCAACCCAGAAAACGAACGTAGTAATGAACAGTCCCCAGTAAACAGGGCGAGACAGTCCGGTGACACCTAGCCCACGGTTTACCATGAACCCGATGATCACAAATCCGATGATCACGATGAACCCAAGTCCAAGCACGGTGGGCAACCACCACTTGGGCGTGTTCAACTGACCGTTCAGAAGAATGCGGTTCGTTTCTATCTGGTCTATGACGCGTCTTTGCTGCATCTCTGATCTTTACTGCCTCTAGTCAGTCAACTACTCAGCTAACTTTTCGAAGCGTATAACTTGGCGTCTTTCTTTTCCGTTAGTTCCAGTTTTAGTCAGGCTTCGCCACAAGTACGCCGTGGCCGCGGATGAACTTGACCGGCTTGGACAGCAGTTGATATTCCTGCGCCTGCCAGATCGAAATGACCGGGATCGCCCGGAACACCAGCAACATGACAAGCGCAGATGCTGAAATCCCACCGACGATGATCATGTAATCGAAAGCATTCGGCCATACCGTGCGAGGTATTTCCATGAGGTACTTGTCGTGTATCTGGTCTGGCGGAACCGCCCATGAAGATACATAGATCTTTATGCGGTCCAGGAGCAGGCCAAACAACACGATAACGGCACCAATGGCTGGGCCATTTACGCTTGTGCGAACACGGTTCCACACAAGCCACCACCACGGTACTAGGAATGCCATAAACATGCCCGGCAGGAAGGCCCAGATCATTGGACCGCGGATAAACATGTCTACCCACGCCTTGTCTGCTTCACCGCGTCCGTACCAGAAGACGATGAATGCCGAGAAGAAGAAGTAGACCCACAGCAGGGACGATGCAAACAACAACCTTCCAAGTGACCAGAACTGGTCAAGGCGAAGGTAGTCCTGCAGTCCAAGATACCGCCGAGCAGCCCACGCAGTCAGGATGGCAATGGCCACACCCGCCTGGATAGAACTCATCGAGTGGTACATGGGGAAGATGGCGTCACGCCAGCCCGGCACTATGCTGATCGCAAAATCCGTCGAGTAAAGGAAGTGAACGTATATCAGCACCAGGAAGTAGAACGTACCGAACATGCCGATGCGCATGCGGAGCGTTCGCCACTGCACCGTGGTCCCAACCCAGCCGCGAGCCATAGTTTTACCCAGCCGCTGACGCCAGCCGGTGGAGTGGTCACGCATTGCTGCAAAGTCCGGCAGGGCAGAGGAGTAGAACAGTCCAAAACCAGCCAGCAATAGCGTGGCAAGTCCCAGCATGATGAACATATGTGGCGTGTAGTCAGGAGATTCAAACCAGATCGTCCTGCGTCGAGCACCGTCAACAACCAGTGGCGGCAGAACAAACAGCATCGGAATGGTGAACAGGATCGTCACGATACCGATAAGGGAGAACGCAGCCGACAACCTGGTCAGCGGGCGAACCCAGTTTGACTTGGCAAGTACAGGTGCTACCGCAATGAGTGGAGCACCACCGCCAACGGTCAGCAGGAACCCGATTGTCGCAGCGAGGTATCCCCACCGTTCCTGGTGGTCAATGTCCTGGATCAGCTTCAGCACCAGGCCGACGATGCCAACGACAGTCAGCAGGGCAAGAATCAAAGCCCAGCGCTTAAATTTGCTCGCGCCAGCAGATGTCGTAGCAACAAGCGTGCTAGTGATTTCTTCAGGCCTGAGTACAACGTGGCCCTTGTCGCTGTT
>JAURLM010000135.1 GCA_030831265.1 Chloroflexota bacterium | reverse complement strand
ATTGACCCCCCGGTTCCGTTCTTGAAGCCGATTGGCATGCTGAGACCGGAAGCAAGCTGACGGTGGGTCTGGCTTTCTACCGTGCGTGCGCCGATAGCACCCCAGCTGACTGCATCGGCAAGGTACTGTGGCGTGATGGGGTCAAGCCACTCGGTAGCGGTTGGCAGTCCGAGCTTCAGCACTTCCAGCAGGAACTGTCGGCCGATCGTCAGCCCGTGGGCAACATCGAACGTGCCGTTCAGGTGCGGGTCGTTGATCAGGCCTTTCCAGCCGACAGTCGTTCGAGGCTTCTCGAAGTAGACACGCATCACTACGAGAACCCTGTCCTTGACCTCATCTGCAAGAGGCTTCAGGCGCTGGGCGTATTCGAGTCCGGCCTTGGTGTCATGGATTGAGCATGGTCCGACGATGAGCAGGAGGCGGTCATCCTTGCCGGTGACAATGTCGAGGACTTCCTGGCGGCTTTTTGCGACGGTGTCCGCCATTTCCGGGGACAGTGGAATACGCTCCAGGAACTCCCTGGGGGTTTCCAGCGGCGTGAAGCTGTCGATATTCAGGTTTTTGATCTGAGGCATTGCAGTGATTCTCTCTTGTGCAGGCACAGGGCCCGCTACTTACGGTTTGCTGGACTGTTCGGGTCAATCACACAGTGACTCGTAGCATTGGTCTCTGCATGAAGGGGCGGGTTAAGGACACGTAATGCAGTTGTTAGCTGCTGTAGACGCGCCCGCCCGTAAAGTAGCCTGCAAAAAAGAAAGCGGCACCATAGTAAGATGCCGCCCGCGTGACCTGATATGAGCCGGAAGTCCGGCACGCAATGTGGGAATGTGTTGTCTGCAAGGTTTTTGTAGTCATTACTGTGCAGAGGCTAGGTCGGCGCGGAGATTCACCGCGCCTTTCAAGTATACGTGCTTTATCTCGTTTTGCGCGCGGTCCGTATTCCAGAACATCAGGATGCGGATGCACATGGGCTGCGCTCCAGGGCGGTCGATCTCTACTGCATTGAGCAATGGGACGTGTTTCCAACCGAGCTGCTCTCTTGCTGCGACAGCAGGAAACTCTGCAACAAGGTCAGGACTGGTGGTGAACTGGACAGCGGCCAGGTCATCTGACTCAATCCCATTTTGCGTAATCATCGTGCGGAGCAATTCGCCCGTCGCAGACATCACGGATTCCCTGTCGTTCGCGTCTGCCGTCGTGGCTCCGCGCACACCGCGTACTTTCATGCTTTTCAGATCTCTCGATTGCTCAATGCCTGTTCGGTATTGTTCGACGAAGCGCTATTTTGCCACGACTTTTCGTCGCGCGCCGGGCAGCAGGGATTTCACGTACTCTCCTGCGCGTTCAGCGGCTCCTTCAGGAGCGCCGTCCGCGATGGCGTTGATGAGCGCACTGCCGATTGCCGCACCGTCCGCGTAGGTGGCGATTCGTGCGACGTGCTCGGCTGTCGAGACGCCAAATCCTACCGCAATGGGCAGGTCTGTCTTTGCTCGTACGCGGCTGACAAGCCCGAGGATCCGATCGCTTACCTGTGTTCGCACTCCGGTGACACCAAGTACCGATATGCAATAAACGAATCCGGATCCGCGCTGGCAGGAAGCCGCGATGCTTTCATCAGTGGATGTCAGTGCGACTAACGGGATAAAGGCGAGGCCGTAGCGATCACATTCGTCCAGCAGCGGGGCAGCTTCTGGCGTGGGAAGATCCTGCACGATAAGGCCATCGGCCCCCGCATCCGCAGCAGCGCGGCAGAATTCGCCGAGTCCGCATGCGAAGATCGGGTTGTAGTAGCCCATGAGAACGATTGGCGTTGTCACTCCGGCAGCCCGCGCTTCGCGTATCGCATCAAAGCACGTTTGTGGGGTTGTCCCTGCGAGTAGCGCAGCGTGGCTGGACTTCTGGATTGTCAGGCCTTCCCCGAGTGGATCGCTGAATGGCATACCTACTTCGATAACGTCTGCGCCCGCATCAGCAACAGCCTTGATTATCGGGACGGTGGTTTCGAGAGTAGGGAACCCGCTCGTGACGAACATGGCCAGTGCTGCACGCCCATCCGCGTTGGCCGTGGTGAATGCCTGTTGAATCTTCTGCTTACCGTTCAATGTTTCTTCTCGTCTCGATATTGCCGTCACATATACACGGCGTGTGCTTATTTCAGGAAAACAGCCCGGCCGCCAGCAGCAGTGAAAGCGTGTTTTGCAGTGAATGAGTCATTATCGTAGGCCACAATGAGCGAGTTTTCAGGCTTACCCATGCGAATGCAACACCCAGCAAGAAAGTCGGAACGTACAGACCGGGGTCGATATGAAAGACAGCGAAGACGCCTGAGCTTAACAGGATGGCAGGCCAATGGCCGGTTTTGCTCCGCAGGCCCCGCAATATAAACCCTCGAAAGAAAACCTCTTCTGTGAATGGTACAAGCAGCCCGGCCAGGAGCCATGCAATCACGATGCTGCCGCCAGCGATGTCCAGCACAGGGGTGGTGTTGTCTGGTGTGGCGGCAAATTTGAATCCCTGGACAAGAAATTGCCAGAGATTTACTGCCTGAACTGCGACGAACCAGCTGGCAATCCCGATCAGGTAAGCGCGTGAAGTTGCTGGCTTTAGGAAGCCGATATCACGGATTGATCTGCCGTATTTGCGGTTGACGAACAACCATGCCACACCGAATGGCACGCTGGATGTGAGTGCTTGTTCAATTAAGGCTATCGAGAGCCCGATGAGGGTTTCATCGGTCGCCAGCATGTGAACAAACGCATTTGCTGACGTAGCGAATCCCAGTATCGTGAAGGTCGGGGTCAGCGGCAGGTGGGTGAGTTTTGCTATCAGCAATGACAGTGTCAGCGCTGTGAGCGTGACGGCGATTGCCGCCGCAATGGATGACCCTGACTCGTTTCCGGTTATTCCGTCAACGGCAAGCCCGCCGATCAGCAGGGCTGCTGCGGCAGTAATGCTGATCCCGATCCCGCCGGTGATGTCAGTTACGCGCCACGGTATGCCTGCGTCTGGCTCTTTCGGTGATAACGCGGGTGGTTCTGGATGTACGCTGCCAGGGTCCGCAGAATTTCCTGGGCTTGAATCGCCTGGTTGCTCACTGAATTGCATTAACCGGGCAGGCACCAGTAGCCGCGTGAGTCCATAGCTCATTAGCTGTTGTCACCGGTCCACGTCACGTCACCGTGGAGGTCTTCACGGTGTTGCCCGCTGGCAAACACCTCGAATTCGAGTTGTGATTCCCTGATAGTGGTTTGCTGCCCGTGACCTGGTAGTACGACGGTTTCGCCAGGCAATGAGAGCAGCTGCTTTTCAATGCTGTCTACCAGTTGGCGAAATGCGTCTGCTGATCCGCTCTTGCCCGGCCCGCCCGGAAACAGAGTGTCACCGGTGAATACGTGCGGAGTTGCACCTGGTCGCTCGGATGGAAGCATGTAGCAGGTCGAACCTACGGTATGGCCGGGTGTGGTGATGCAGCGGAGCGTTATGTCACCCACCTGGAGCAACGTTCCGTTAGATACGTCGATGGTAGTTTGTGGTTTTACCGGCAGGGCATGAGCATCAGCGGAGCCGATGCCGACTGGTGCGTTGGTGGCAACGAGCACATCCTCAAACCCCTCCAGGTGATCCCAGTGGTTGTGGGTGATGAGTATGGCTTCGACATTTGTGGAGCGGGCAGCCTGGAGCAGGTCGACCGGTCTGTTCGGTGTGTCGATCACGACGCTTTTGTTGGTGCGGTTGCACGTCAACAGGTATGCGTTGTTTTCGAACCCGGAAACAAAGCTCTGGATTTTCCAGAGTTCACCTGTGTACCTGTCTGCCATGCTGCTTTCCTTGTCCGTGCTGTGAATCGATAGCGTGTGATAACAAGAAGCGGCGTCACATGTGACGCCGCTTCTCTTAGTCAGTCCATTTACCAGTTAACCCAGTGTGGGTTTTGGTTCGGGATCAGGTGTCGCATCCTCGTCCGGCTGTTCAGGGCCGTTATCCGGAGGGCGTTGCGCCGCTGCGGATGGAGAGAACCTGGGAGCGCTCACGGTGGCCGGGTCCTTGCCTT
>JAURLM010000134.1 GCA_030831265.1 Chloroflexota bacterium | reverse complement strand
TTGTTCTTGCCGGCTGCGGTAGGTGCCATTAAGTATTCGCTGATGCAGGTCAATCCACGCATTGAAGAGGCTGCAAGGGGGCTTGGCCGAACGCAGTTTTGCACTTTGTTGACTGTCACCCTTCCAATTGCGATGCCGGGCGTCCTCGTGGGTGCTGCGTTGGTGTTCCTGATGACAATGAAAGAATTGCCGGCGACGCTAATCCTCAGTCCTATAGGATTCAAAACTCTAGCGACGGTAATCTGGGATTCATCCGTGGATGCCTTCTTTGCGCGAACAGCGGCGGCCTCTCTGCTCCTGATCCTGCTTGCCGGTATCCCAACGGCTTATATGGTGCTTCGCGAAGGTACACGCCAGAGCGCAGACGGCCCACAAGTGCGAAGATAAAGTTGCCATGACATTTGATCCAACGGTTCGTGTGCTTCCCGAATCACCAGTTGCTGTGCCTCCTGTCCGTGGAGTAGTCATGCATGCGGAAAACGTGACCGTCAATTACGACGCCGCAAAACGCCCAGCGCTTTCAAATTTCGATTTAGAGGTAAAGGCTGGCGAGTTCGTTTCTTTGCTCGGTCAGAGTGGTGCTGGTAAGACAACAGCGCTTAGGACGTTTGCCGGGTTCGAGCGAGTCCGTTCAGGTTACGTGCGCGTTGGCGGTCGCCTGGTCGAATCTTCGTTCACGCATGTGCCGCCTGAAAAACGGCGAGTTGGCATGGTATTCCAGGATTACGCTTTGTTCCCGCACCTGACCGTTCAGGCCAACATTGGGTTTGGGTTGAGCGGCATCAGCGAAAAAGCGAAAAAGTCACAGATCGGCAAGATGATTGAAGTCACTGGACTACAGGGACTTGAAGGTAGATACGCCCACGAACTTTCTGGTGGCCAGCAGCAGCGAGTGGCGCTAGCCCGCGCCCTGGCTCCAAATCCGGTTGCTGTGCTCCTGGACGAGCCTTTCAGCAACCTGGACAGGCAATTGCGATCCAGGCTTAGAAGTGAAGTGCGATCGATATTGAAGGAAACCGGTGCTACAGCCGTGTTGGTGACTCACGACAGGGAAGAGGCGCTTGCATTGGCGGATCTCGTTGGCATCATGAACGATGGCAGGATTGAACAGGTGGGCACGCCGGAACAGGTGTACCAGCGTCCGGCAACACCGAACGTCGCCAGCCTGGTTGGTCCGTGCGATTTCATCCCCGGCGTTTTGCGTGAAGGGGACATCGTAGAGACTGAGGCTGGCGTATTTCCTGCAGCAGTTCATGCGGAACGTCTGGCGATCAACAGTGCCGTGAAGGTCCTGATGCGTGCATCAGACTTGGAGTTGTTTGACGCGTCTGGCGAACCCGATTCCCTTCAGCTGAAGATCACGTACCGAGAGTTCAGAGGTGAGTTCACCGAGTTCGGAATCAGCTTGCCATCGGGCGGCTCGGTTAGAGCAAGACACCGTTCAAGCAACACTTTCAAAGAAGGTGACAACGTGGGGATACGGCCTCGGGAAGCCAGGCCGATGGCCATCTACCCGGTTGGTCAGTAAGCGAACTGTTCGAACTGCAGTAAATCCTTTGGGATACCAAATCTTGGTGAAATGCTGCGGAGAACCTTGAGTTCTGGCGCAACCGACTCTAACTCCCCATTGCACCAGATTTCTTCTGCTTCAGGCCTGTCTCGCTTGCCTTGCTGATTGCTCAGGCACTCCATGACCGCTGGCTCATGTTTTTTTGCCGCATGACTGTTTTAGTAACTACAGACCTCACATGCCTGATTGGCCGTGCTGCGCACACAGCTTCGGTAGCGCCTGCCTTTATCGGCAGAGCCAGCTTTACCGGCGAGGAGCCGCTGTAGTGACCATGATGTTTCTTGCACAAATAGCAGTAAGAAGCCAGGCCAAATAGTTGGCACCGTAGCGGGATGGTAGGTTCGAATCCTGTCTCCCCGACTGTCTGACCGGCACAGAGCTGGACGCGATTGCACTACCGGCGTTTGTTTACCAGTGCCGACTAATCGCAATCAGGACCACGATTGAAGACAGCGCAGCCGCACCTGTGAACATTGCCAGTATGGACCGGGTCATGCCACCAGCTTCTGCCAGGACCATGATGATCCCGGCAGTGGCGGCGCCGATGATGTCTGCCTGCAGATCCTGGTACTCGAACGTACGTGATCCCAGGAACATGAACTGAACGGATTCGATGCCTGCTCCAACGCTGGCTGACACAAGAAGCGCCAGTGCCCCCACGAGAACGATGTTCAGCATTGGGAACTTCCGGAGTGCGATATAGACCCAGGCTGCAATGATTCCGTGAATCAGAATGTGGATTGCGGCATCATTGGCGTGTCTAGAGAAGCCATAAAACCTGGTATGACGAGGCTCTGATGCAAGGATTAGTACGAAGGCGAACCAGATCATTGCGATGAGCATCAGTGCGATATCAACTGCGTTGATAGACCGAAAAACGGATACCAAAACGTTACCGGGACGCTTGTTGTAATCCACGTCTCCCGCCATTCGGATGTAGCTCCATGCCATTCTTCTTGTTTGGATATGGCCAGTAGTTATGACGCCACCTTGACCGTTCCAATGAGGCGTCTTGAACAGAGGAGCCGCGTGCCGGATAGCACTCTCCACACTGGCAATCAGTATACGGTTAGCCGCAACAGGTTCTTACGGCGTTGGTTCAGGCAAGGATTTCGAGGATAGCCGACATCAGCCAGTCATCCACCCGGCCACAGCAGAACCGGGATTCTGACAGGACCCTCTTCACACTACGTTCGGCTGAAGACACCGCGCCAGTCTTCTTTGAGAGGCCATGTGAGTTGGTCTTCGATATCGTCGTGGTCCGCGTATTTGACTCGAACCTGATCGATGCTGGCTCCAACTACTTCGATGTCAGCGAGCGTCAGGTTTCGCAGCTGCATTGCGTACCTGAGGTAGCCAACCTGGTCCAGGGTGTATCCCATAACCTGCAGGCCAACTACGTCCGCTGCGATTGCGTGGTGAGACGCGAGAACGACGTTTGACCGCATCTCGAACCCATTAATTGGGCCATTACCCTGCATACCAACCGTCCCATCGATAACGGTCAAGTCGGGCGCCACGTGCTGTGCCATCTTGGCCAGTGTCAGGTTGATGGCTTTGCTGCCCTTATGAATCTTCCGCTTCTGTTCCACTCCAGATAGCGTGCCGACGAGGATGTTCTTCAGGCCCAGGGTTACCACCACGTTGTTGTGTGTCTTCATGGGACAAACAGACACTACGTAGGATTCCGATAGCCGCTTGGACATGTACAGGGTCTGCGGGTTCAACTTGTCGTCGAAGGCGGGAACCGGAACCCGGTCATCCGTGTTCAAATCCATGAACTCAATGTTGAAATCGTTGGCGAGACTGCGATAGCCGTAGTTGTCGA
>JAURLM010000133.1 GCA_030831265.1 Chloroflexota bacterium | reverse complement strand
TCACGTTCAACGGTAAAACCTTTGCAGATGGACCTGACGGTCTCCTGGATGATTTTTATTCCCTGCTGCGAACCTCAGACACGATGCCGACCACCTCAGCCCCTAAACCGGGGGCGTGGCTCGATACATTCAAAGCAGCATCGGAGCAGTCTGACCGGGTGTTCTGCGTCACCCTGTCATCCGCCCTCAGCGCAGCTTATGACGCTGCGTGTGTGGCAGCAGAACTGGCGGAATCAGAGCTCCCCGGCGTTGAAATTAAAGTCTTTGATTCCCGGTCTGCGGCAGGATCCGAAGCGCTGATTGCGCTGGAGTGCGCACGTATGGCTCGCCGTGGAGCTTCACTGGAAGACCTCCAAGCGCGGGCAACGTCACTGATTGCGAATCTGCAGTTGATTGCCTATCTCGACACGCTGGAGTACATCCATCGTGGCGGCAGAGTCCCACGTATCGCAGTCTGGGCCACCAACCTGTTGAACATCAAACCGGTGTTGGAATTGTCAGCTGGCAAGATAGGCGCTATTGCCAGACCTCGGTCACGTTCAAGCGCGTTCAAGAGACTGGTGAAAGAAGCGACAACTGATCTAGCTGGCAAACGCGCACATATTAATGTCATGCATGCTGACGCTGAGGAAGAAGCTCACGCGTTGCTTCGGGTACTCGACGACCGGCTGGAGTGCGCTGAGATATTCCTGACCCAGTTCCACCCGTTCATGGGTACACACACCGGGCCGGGACTCGTCGGAATCTCCTACTGGGGCGAATGATTCCGGGTTGACCGACTATTGCTTGAATCCCCAGACCCTGGCAGCCGTCTTGCCGAGCACCCACTCAACATCATCACCACGGGCGAATGCAGGGTGAGATCGCACGCCTTCCAGCGTGTTCTCATAACCCTCGCGCCCGGCACTCGGTGGAAAATCGCTTCCCCACATCATTCGATCCACACCAAAAGCGTCCCTTGCCATCTCAAACAACGGCGGAACATCATCAAACCTGAATCCGGGCAGCAGGCGAGGTGGTCGCCGGGTTATTTCTCCGAGCCCTGGAACCTTGATCGTGGTGTTTGATCGCCCTGCACACTCAAGGGCGGATTTGAATGTTGTGAATGGTGGTTCGGATATGCGAGCTCCGGCGAGGTGTTCCAGCACAACATGCGTCCCGGGGCACTCATCCAGCATTTCTTTGAAATCGGGCGATGCAAATTGTTCGACAGTCCCGAGGCTACTGACAACCAGGCCAAGTTCTCCAGCCTTTTTCCAGATGTCGTGAGCATGCGGTGTCCGGAACTGCTGTCCGGGGTAGATACGCACCCCTGCTGCACCCTGCTCCGCCAGTTTCTCCAGATCACCAAGCGGATCAGCGCTATCCGGGTCAATGAGCACTACGACCTTGAATTTCCCCGGCCTTTTCGCCGCTTCCGCGAACAGGTAATCGTTATGGTAGGTGCCACCGTGCTGAATCAGAACTGCAGCATCGACGCCACAGCGGTTCATTTGAAATTCCAGCACCTCGATAGGCTCAAACCAGTTCCGACCTGCATGGCAATGGGTGTCGACGATCATCAGCATGGTTCCTTGGTTTGGTTTGATAAATCATCACCGGTGTGGTGAAACTTACATCAATGGCTCGTCGCGGCAAAGTACCGAATAGCGTCACCTCCGGTACACTCCCCGCATCATTTCACTAATCTCAAGGTTAGCGTTCTCAACGTGACCATACTCGCGCAAATCGCCACGGGCGTCGGCCTGCTTTCCACGGCAGCGTGGGTATACATGGCGTTCTACAGGGGCGGTTTCTGGAAAACCAGCACATTCCTGCCTCACCACGCTCGTTTGCAGGGCCGATGGCCGCGTGTTGCCGTAATTGTCCCTGCCCGTAACGAAGCCGCCATACTTCCACTGACACTACCCTCCCTGCTTAAACAGGACTATCCGGGCACGTTCCACATTTTCGTCGTTGATGACAACAGCAACGATTCCACGGCAGCGATGGCGGAAAACATTGCAGAAGCGGAAAAACTGTCCGATCGCCTGACTGTCACCAGTGCAAGACCCACTGCAAAGGGTTGGAGCGGCAAGGTCTGGGCGTTGAACCAGGGATTGGCAGCTACAACAGGGTTCAGAGCACGCTATCTGCTGCTGACTGATGCGGACATCGTTCACCCGATAGACAGCCTGCGCAAATTGGTCTCACAGGCTGTGGATGCCGAATACGACACCGTATCTGTCATGGCAAAGATGCCTGTCACAAATGTGTGGGAAAAACTTCTTTTACCGGCGTTTGTCTACTTCTTCGCAATGTTGTTCCCATTCCGCTGGGTCAATGAACCGGGGAAAAACACGGCGGCGGCGGCAGGCGGCCGCTTGCTGATTCGGCGCGCAGCGTTAGACGAGGCAGGTGGGTTCAGGGCGATATCGAACCGGATAATTGACGATTGCGCTATTGCACGACTCATAAAATCCGGTGGCGGAAAAACGTGGGTCGGTTTTTCTGATGAAGTGGAGAGCATCCGCGGCTACGGGAGTCTTGGTGATATATGGAGCATGATCACACGCTCAGCTTATGAGCAACTTCGCTATTCACCGCTCTTGCTGACGGGAACCGTACTAGGGCTGACTGTGCTATTTGCCGGGCCGGTCTTTGCCGCAATAGCCGGGGCTGTAATAGTTGGCTCGAACTGGCCGCCAGACGTGATGCCGTTGACCGCCATGATCAGTGGGGTCGTGGCATGGGAGATCATGTCCAGCACGTTCGCCCCCATACTCAAGCTGCACGGTCGTGGCCGCGAACTGGGCCTGCTGATGCCGTTCACCGCTGTTCTTTACATGCTGATGACACTGGACTCTGCAAGGCGACATTATTCTGGCGGTGGCGTCTCATGGAAGGGCCGCCGAACGGAGCGCATACAGGTGATAGATGACGATTCGTCACAACAACCAACGTCTACAGAGTGAAGATGCGGGAAAATTCGTCAGCAT
>JAURLM010000132.1 GCA_030831265.1 Chloroflexota bacterium | reverse complement strand
GCTTGCGCTTCTTCACCACCGCGACCGAACACAAATGGGTCACCGCCCTTGAGGCGGCATACCGATTTGCCTGCGGAAGCAAGTTCCACCAGCAACTCGTTGATCTCGTCCTGAGTCATCCGGTGGTCGCCACGACGCTTGCCCGCGTCGATGAGTTCAGCGTCCGGTCGTGCTTCCGCAAGCAGCTTTTCCGGCGCAAGGCGGTCGTAGACAACCGCGTCAGCATTACGCAATAACTCAAGGCCGCGAACGGTAATCAGGCCAGGGTCGCCGGGGCCTGAACCAACAAGGTAAACGGTTCCGGGCTGAATCATTTCGCACCATCCGTTGGTACTCTCAACAAATCACCTGCCCCCGCTTTCAGTAGTTCGTTCGCAAGGTCTATTGCAAGTGAAACACCGTCAGCCGCTGTTCCCTTGCGTGAACCTCGCAATACACGACTTCCATCTTCAAGACCGGCAAATGCGTTTATGGATATCTGGCCGTCCCGCAGCTTCGCATGGGCAGATACAGGTGCAGAACAGCCGCCTTCGATGGTCGCAAGAAACGCTCGCTCAGCGTCAACTTCACCGCGCGTCCCATCATGTTGCAATGGTCGCACCAGGGTCGCCGTTTCTTCATCACCGGCCCTAACTTCTATTGCAAGTGCTCCCTGACCGACTGCCGATACAAAATCGTGGCATGCAAGGTATTCCGTGATGCGGTCCTGGAGGCCAAGACGCTTCAGACCTGCTGCCGCAAGCACGATGGCATCCGGGCCGTTTTCTGCGTCGAGTTTGGACAGGCGCGTAGGGACGTTTCCACGAAGCTGCTCGACCTGTAAGTCACGCCTGCGGTCAAGCAGCAATGACTTGCGCCGTGCGCTGCCTGTACCCACACGCGCTCCCTGCGGAAGCTCTGCAAGCGATGCCCCGGAACGGCTTATCAGCGCGTCACGCGGGTCTTCGCGATACGGAACCGCTGCAATTTCGAATCCCGCGCCAAGCGTCGATGGCATATCTTTAAGGCTGTGAACCGCAATGTCCACTTCGCCATTGGACAACGCAGATTCCAGTTCCGAAACGAAGACGCCGTATCCAACGCGGGCGAGCGGAGACGTCTGGTCTCGGTCGCCGCGTGTGGAAATGATTACGCGCTCAAAAGCAACGCCGGGATTCGCGTCTTGCAGTGACTTTATTACAAGACCGGTCTGCGCCAGTGCGAGATCACTGCCCCTGGTGCCGACGCGAATAGTCCTGGTCATCTGTATCCGCCCGGTTTAGTGATGCGGTGCGGGTGTTTCGATGCGCTGGCAGGAGCCGAACGGCGCACATGACTTGCATGAGACGCTTTCCAGCCCTGCTATCAGGTCTGCCTGCGCCTTTGCCGAGTCACCGAACTGAGCCTCATCAAGCCATGCCGGGGTCATAAATGTCTGCCACTTTTCGGGGCACATGACCAGCCCGCGGCCGCGGACGTCCTTGCGTGCATCGGCAAGTATCGGACCAACGTTCGCCCAGCGGAGGCACTGGCAGGTGTCTGCAGTCATCTCTTCCCGCAAGCGTCGTGCGAGGGCAGGGGAACTTCCTGCCGTGCTCACAGCAACAGTCACTTCGTTACGGTGAATTAGCGCAGGTGCGATGAACGTACACAGCGGCGTCACGTCCATCACGTTCAGCAGGACATTGCGCTCTTTTGCCTCGGCAGAAACAGCTTCATTGATCTCTTTGCTGGATGTGTCAGCGACGATGGCAATCCACGCTCCGGCCAGGTCACCCGGCTGGTACTTGCGCTTCTCCCATTCGATGTCACCTGCTGCCGCCAGCTCTTTTAGCTTTGGGGACGTTTCGTCTTCCGGGGCTACGAGGCGGACTTTTGCGCCGCACTCACGCAGGTACTGAACTTTGCGCTGACCTTCGTGCGCGTCTCCGCCGAACACGATGCCCAACCGATCTTGAACGTCAAGGAATATCCCGTAGTAGCGTGGCAATGCTGTCCCCTCATCGCAGTTTGCTGGTTCGAAAGGCGTCCTGGCCTATCAGGCACGGAGCGCAGCGAGTTCCTCAATGCGGAACTCGTCTTCGACGAAGTATCGAACCCGTGTTTTCTTGTACTCGCGTGTGCTGTAAAGCAGCATGCGGTCATCGATGCCTGTCTTCTCGCTGATGTCGCGAGCGATGGCTTCACATTCTTCTTTCGACGTGGCATGAATCATCGTGAAGTGGGAGTACAGCCAGTCGTCATATGTTGGCCGCTGGTAGCAGTGAGTGACGGCAGGGCTGGTCGCCATGATGTCTCCCACTTCCTGCGCCCGCTCCTCAGGTACCTTCCAGACGATCATTGCGTTCGCATCGAAACCGGCACGACGGTGATAAAGCACCGCGCTGTACCGCCGCATCAGGCGCCGTTCGACAAGTTCGTCACAGTACTCAAATAGTCGCTCGACGGTGATGCCCAGGCGTTCTGCCATCGGATCGAACGGCTTGCTTTCAAGCGGCAGGTCATCCTGTAGTTCCTTGATGAACGCCACATCGAAGTCAGAAAGTTCCTGCGCCTTGTTCCAGCCCTCACCCGGGTTGGTGGTGTCAGCTTTCTTGCCGTTGCTGCCCTCGGCCGGGTCGGGAACAAAATACTTACGAGCGTCGGAGACTTTCTTCTCCATGTCGAAGTTGACGCCAATCTTGAAGAACCGGATCGTAGGCAGCAGACGCGTTGCCTCTGCACCCGAAGCCTTCGCCAGGATGTCTACTTCGTCAGCGATGATCTGCCCGGGCGGGACGGCCAATGTGAACCAGAGGTTGAAATAGCCGTCGCGTGCATAGTTGTGACTTATGCCGGGGTGCGCATTGAGCATGTGCGCTGCCGCATCCAGCTTGTCTTCCGGGAACCGCATTGCCACCAGGGTTGAGCTGTATCCGAGGCGGCGAGTATCGAAGATTGCTCCGATTTGCCGCACCACGTTTTTCTTCTTGAGAACCCTGACCCGGTCAAGGACTTCCTGTTCGGAGATATTGACCTTCTCACCAATCGTTTTCCACGGCTCACGGGCGAGCGGAAAGTCAGACTGGAGAAGGTTCAGGAGTTTTTTGTCGACAGAATCGAATTCAGATTGCGCCATGCAAGTACCACGGATCTCTTTCGTTGGCGTTACCGAGACATACCTGGGTGCGATGGTATCCCTGAATTGTATACAGAGAAGATCAGGATTGCCTGAATGCTTGTTGTGTTGTCAGCCAGTTTTTGGCGGGCAGCACATATTAGTCACCAATTGGGCATGACGGCGGCAAGTGTTACCGACTTGATCCCAACCATTGTCCTACCGTTGCTCTGGAACTGTGTTTCGGGTGCCATCCCAGCTCGGACTCGATCTTTTCAGTGGACACCAGCCACGGGTACTGGATAAACGCCAGTCCCGACGCGGGCGAGCGTTGCTGGAGGCCGGTCTTCCATGAAATACCCGTCAGCGCCTTCAGGACCGGTGCTGGTGCAGGTATTGCCGTGTTGCCAGCCATGGAGATCATCTCTCGCCATTTGACAGTTCCACTACCGGCGATATTGAAAACGCCAGCAGCGTTCTGTTTAACGACTGATTCGACAGCAGACGCGTAGTCGTCGATGTGCAGGAACTGCATCTCCGGATTTGCGCCTGCGGGAACCGGCAAGAACCGCATACTCAACGAATCAGTGATGAAGTTGTCCGCACCGGGACCAGTGACGACGCAGCCACGCAAAATAGCGACGGCGCATTCCGGGTGCTTGTCTGCGTACTCGGTGAGGAGAGCTTCCGCCTCGACTTTGTGCTCCGAATACGTGAACCCCGGCACTGGATTCGGTGCGTCAGTTTCCACGTATGGCCGGATGTAAGTGGGGTGCGCCCCGTACACCGTTGCGCTGCTCAGGTAAATGACTTGCCGCACAGTGCCAGCGCGGTCACATGCTTCCAGCAAGTGCTTCGTAGCCGTGACATTAACCTCGTGCGCCTCATCGACGTCACGCGGTGGTCGCAGCATGAACGCAAGGTGAATGACGGTGTCTATTTCGTAGTCGACGAGTACATCGTCCAGCGGCTCCCGAATATCACGCACCACAGATACGAAGCGCCGTGTCTCACCCGCTGGTCCCTGCGTTCGGCGCGCGTCGAGAGCAACTGCAAACAGGTTGTCATCGCGCTCTGTCAGGCAGTCCAGCGTGGCCTCGCCCAGGAATCCTGCGGAACCTGTTATCAAGACATTTCTGCTGGTGTCAACCACCGGATACCTCGTCCGTGAAGTCAAAGCCAATCTTTCCGAAACCCGGAACCATGAACCCCATCCATATCTTGTGTACGCCGGGAGTCAGCTGCTGTCCACTTACAGATATGTCGATTGACCGGTTCATCTTCAACCCGAACGTGGTCTGTTCGGTGACGCTGTCGAACGTGATGTCTTCACCATCCTGGTGAAACGATGAGGCTGTCATCGGTATTTCAACATCATCGGCACGGAGCGGCTGCATACCCTTCGCATAGCCGGAGCCAAGCGAATTTTTCAGTGTGAACCCCCAGCCGGAACCGGTATTGTGCAGGCTGCCTTTGACATAGAGCCTGCGCAGTATGAAAGCTGGAACTCCGGGCATTTTTCCTCCTGCGGTCACTCCGACTAACGAATCTAAGGCCGAAACCAAAATTTTAGTCGGTTCCCGCCAGGCCGGAGCGCATCAGGTACACCTGCCGCTCTGTCTCGATCGCGTAGTCAGGAAGCTCGGTCGCTCCGCCCATAGTTTCTGCATGCACGAAAATCTGTGCAACGCGTTCCACCAGTATCGCTACGCGCAGTGCTTCTTTGAGCGTTGGGGCAGCAGCGCACATGCCGTGATTTCGCAGGATGACGGCACGCCGGTCACCCAGGGCCTCAAGCCCTGCCGCCGCTAACTCGTCGGTTCCTGGGAAGCCGTATTCAGCCACTTCGATAGCCCCGCCAATGTAGACGACCATTTCATCGACAATCGGTGGAATATGCGTGCAGGTCACAGCCGCCACGCTGGCATAAAGAGAATGCGTGTGGACGATAGCGTTGACATCCGGGCGACCGCGATAGATACCAAGATGCAGCAGCGACTCCGTAGACGGGACAATCTCGGAGTCAACCGGTTCAAGGTCACCATCAACGATGACAAGGCCGTTCTCATCAAGTTCGTCGTAGGTGATTCCGGCCGGAGTGATCAGATACCGGTCGTTGCCACCTTCCGGCTGAAGACGCATGGATACGTTTCCGCTGGAACCTGAAACCAGCCCGCGCCGATCCAGTTCACGGACGGTTGCCATGATTTGTTCTCGTTCGGTGCGGTATGTAGGTGCAGGCATGTTGCTGGTCCGTCCTGACTAAAGCTCAATATCCATCAGCTGGCGTTCTCGTGCCCGCCATGCGTGGTACAGGTCGTCATATTCGTGCCTGTGTGATTCCTCAAGAGTCTGCATCCGTAGCTCATTGCCGCGCCTCGCTGCAAGATCAACAAGGTCGGCATCGTCCATGCCGGACGCGGCCATCGAAAGTGCTCCGAGCGTTGTTGTCTCTCCTGTGCGAGAAAAACCGGCGACTCCACCCAACACCGCGGTGAGGATATCCCGGAATGTTTTTGACCGAGTCATGCCGCCGCCAATGGCGAACTGCTTCGCGGGGCCGCCGAACATTGCGACGCGCTCAGCGTTGTAGCGTACGGCAAAGGCGAAATTCTCCAGCGCTGCTCGCGCCATGCTGGCACGATCCAGCGGTTCAAACGACAGTGGAACCGGGAACAGCATCCCGCCGCTCCGCATCCCAACCGCTGACATGTGCGTGAACGACGGCCCTAAGTAAAATGCCGCACCGTTTGCACCGGGATCGACATTTGCCGCCTGTCGGTCGAGCCGCTCCATCGCCTTAACCGTGTCTTCGCCGGCACAGATCATATTTACCAGCCACTCGTAGCTGCCACCCATCTCGCCCGCGTTGCCCTCCACGGTCCATGTGTCCGGTATCACATGTCGACCTGTCCACATGGCGTGCGTATCGTCGAAAAGCGGTATCTCGGTCGCCCGCTGCACAACGGTGCTCCAGCCCGCTATGACACCTGACGTGCCGGGTTTGTGAACCCCAAGGCCAAGTAGCCCGACCTGCGAGTCTGGCCCAGCAGCGATCACCGGTGTGCCGGGAGCGAGTCCCATCGCCCGCGCTGCAAGCGTGACCATCTTGCCGACAGTCGTTCCTGCCTGACAGGTCTGGGGGAGGTCGATATCGTCGAGGCCGATGTAGCCAGCGAGCCCGGTCGCTGGAGCCCCGGTTGCTACAAGTCCCAGTCCGGATTCGCAGGCGAGTGCAGATTCCATCAGCAGGATGCCGGTCATACGGAAGGCGAGCCAGTCTGCAAGGCCGGAGACTGTTCGCATCTTCTCGAACTGCTCAGGTTTCTCCTGTTTCAGCCACATTATTCGTGACCATGCCGTGAGCATTCCTGGGCCATGACCGGTCATCTGCCAGAGCATGTTCCCAGCGTCAGCGTCGATCTCCCCACCCTGGAAAACGCCTCGCAAATCCCGATTCGGCCCGGCGTAAATCTCCTTGCCACCGTGGTCGTACATCACGAGACCGAGTCGCTGGCTTGTTACTGAAACAGCGCGGATATCCTCGGCAGTCACTTCGGCTTCTCGCAGGGCGCGTTTCGATGCCGTGCCGACAGCCGCCCATGCTTCAGCAGGCGAAAACTCAACCGCGGTGTCAGGGCCATCTGCGGGTTGTTTGTACTTCACCGGGATGCGGACTGTGGCCAGCGGCTTGCCTATAGCGTGGCCTACGGATGCCCGGATGTGGCTCGTCCCGAAATCCACCGCCATGTAGAGCGGTTTCGTTTTACGTGCGGCCACTGATCTGCCCCCATGCTTCGTGGTTGACCATGTTCACAGGTTTTTCCCGGCGGTTGAACCGGATCAAATCACCTGTGATTGCCGCTGAATGACGCAAAATCGTGTCCTCTGTCGCCCCGCCGATATGCGGTGTTAGCACGACATTTGGCAGGTCGAGCAGCGGATTGGACGGGTCGACCGGGTGAGTTGGGAATATGTCGATTCCTGCTGCGGACAGTTTGCCTGTCGCAAGTGCATCAACCAGAGCGGTCTCGTCCACCAGTTCTGCTGAAGCCGTGTTTACGAGGATGGCACCACTTTTCATCGCCGTGATGCGCTCTGCGTCCAGCAGGAACGAGCCATCGCCCGCGGGCGGTGCATGCAGAGTCACGAAGTCTGCGGTCTCCAGCAGGGCGGCCAGTTCTACCCATATCACGTTCACCTTTGCCGCCTGCGCCGGGCTGACAAACGGGTCGTGGCCGATCACGTTCATACCGAACGCATTGCACAGGTCAGCGACTCTTCGGCCAATCGCCCCCAGCCCGATGATGCCCACCGTCTTACCGCCAAGTTCAGTGCCCCGGAATTCTCGATATGGCGTTGTCGGTGAATCCCAGTGCCGCCCTCGCACATACCTGTCCAATTCCGCAATGCGGCGCGCTGCTGCCAGCATCAGGCCAAGCGTCAACTCTGCGACGCCTGATGCGTTTCGTCCGGGTGTGTTGATGACCGCAATCCCGCGTTCAGTAGCCGCCTCAAGATCAATCTGATTAGTGGCAGAGCGGCAGATTCCCACCAGCTTCAACCCCGGTGCTGCGTCAAACGTCTCCGCAAACAGGAAATCTGCTTCAACCACGACTGCGTCGAAGCCCTCATAGTTGAGCCTCGCTCCCAGCAGTTCCGGATCCTGTAACTCGCCGGATTCCAGCCAGCTTTCATGGACCGCAGTGATGCCGGCATCTCCCAATCGGGTCAATGATTCTTCTGAAAACGGGGCAAGTATCAGTACACGCATGTCGGGTCGAGTATGCGCTTTATGGGTGTTCAGATGACAGGTATCTGGCAACCGCTTCCGCGGCAAGGTTGCCGGAACGCACTGCGCTCTCCATCGTCGAAGGCCAGCCTGTGCGTGTCCAGTCCCCTGCAAGGAACAGACCCGGCACCGGTGTTTCCTGTGGTAGTCGATGGTCCTCGGCGCGGGGTGTTACGCGGAACGTGGCATCGAGCATCTTCACCGTAATGAAGCGTGTGATAGTAGCCGTCGCTGCGGCTGGAAACACCTTCGCCATCTCCCGCGTAAACGTGTCTCGTAGTTCCGCTTTCGTCTTGTCTTTCCACTGCCACGCACCGCTGAGTGAGATGGCCACATGCTGCCCGCCGTCGGCTTCTCCCGATTCTCGTTCGTGCATTTTCGTAACGTTGAAAACCCACTGCAGCGGACTGTCCAGCACCGCCGCGAATGGGTCATCCATCACCGGCCTGTCATACCAGAGATGAACGCCGACAATCGGTGCTGTTTCAACATGCCTCGCGGGGCTGAAAAAATCGGTTCCTGCATATGAGCCAGGTAGCAGGTCACACATCGCCGCTGCTGGCAATGCAAGGACAACTGCATCTGCCGTGAGCGTGTCGCCGGAAGGCAGGCGTACTCCGGTCACGTGGCCGTTATCTATCACAAGCGAGTGAACATCCACCGACTTCCTAACATCGCCGCCATGTGATTCGATCACGCTTTGCGCTGCGTCTCCTGCGAGTCTCGACAGACCGACAACCGGATACCCGATTGCCGCTTTATGGGGTTCGCCAAGTAACGCTGTCTGGAACAACATGATGCCCGCGGAAGCGCTGACCACGGTGATGTCATCGTTGAGCGAAGGAAGCACGATCAGGTTCCAGAAACGGGAGATGGTCTCGTCGTTCTGCCCGTGCCGCCGCAGCCATGCGACGAAGGTCTCCGTTTCGGAAGGGTCGCCGGCGAAGCGAATCCGCACCATGCCGTAAAGCAATCTCAACCGACCGTTGATTGACAGGTGGTTGTAACTGAGCAGGGCAGGGAGGTTGGCCGCTGCGCCGGGAATCCATGACGAAGCTTGCAGCCATGCCGTTTTTCCGTTGCGTATGACAGGCGTGGATAGTCTTGTCGGCATTCGCACGTTCTGCCATGCATCGATGTCACGCAGGAACTGCATGTATTCGGTACATGCGCCAACGAAAACATGCTGGCCGTTGTCCACTTCGACCCCTGTTTCCGGGTCGTTGAATGAAAATGCGCGTCCACCCAGGAATGGTCGCTTTTCGAGCACGGTAACGTGAAACCCTGAGCGCGAAAGTGAAACACCGGCGGATAGCCCTGCAAGGCCTCCACCTACAACTAACGCTGATTTTCGGGCGCGGGTGCTCATGCGAGGGAGTCTACGGGACTGCTGGTTGCTCTATACACACTGTTAGCGACGCAACAGTGCCAGTCGGCTTCGCAGCCAGAGCCTTGCAGCAAGCGTGATTTTTGCTCGTTTGCTTAGCCCGACGCGGTTCGACATCACGTCATAATCAGCATCTTCGATCTTGTCGAGTAGGCGCATGTAGACCTCTGCCATCGCCTGTGGGCATGCCCTTGAGCGGCGGTCAAGCAGCGGGAAAAGCCTGTTGCCGCGGTCGAAGTATTCGTGAGCGC
>JAURLM010000131.1 GCA_030831265.1 Chloroflexota bacterium | reverse complement strand
GCTTCGTCATCGACAGCGCTGAGGAAAATTACCGGCACATCAGAAACCGCACGAATACGTTTGCAGATTTCGGTGCCGCTCAGACCGGGCAGCATGAGGTCAAGAAGGACAAGATCAGGAGTGTCTTCGTAGAACTTCTTGAGAGCGGCGCGACCGTCAGAGATTCCAGTCGGCCGGAACCCTGCCCCGGTTAGAGCAAGAATCAGGCCCTGGAGGATATCCGGGGTATCTTCAACTACAAGTAGTTTTTCTTCTGCCAACAGACTCACCGACACTTGCGTGGGTTGTCACCGTTAAGAGATACGCGACACGAATTACATGCACCCGCATTCGAAATGTAACAAGGGCTGCATGTGCCATTGGTCAGGTAGACCACCTCAGTAGGTGTGTGTATTCACCACTGATTACTTGCAGGGACAGTTCCTTGTGGTGGACTGATTACATGCGTCTTGATTGGTTCTTCAAAATTCACATGAATAATGGCCTCAACAAGTTCATGTGCGTAGCGTGATCCGCGCGCATTACTAAAACTCGTACTACTTAACCTGGATGGTGGGCTATGCTGAAACCTGCTGAAACAAACACGGTCATCAAGACCGGTATGGGAGTCGGGCAGATGAAGCAACTCGGGCCAGAAAGTGGCTACACCATTTTGATTGTTGAGGACGACCCCTCTGTTTCGCAGTTGATGCGGTTGTACCTTGTCCAGGACGGCCACCAGGTCATAACCGTTGCAGATGGCATCCAGGCAGTCGAAATCGCCCGGCAGAAACAACCATCGCTCATACTCCTTGATCTCATGCTGCCAGGTATGAGCGGGCAAGAGGTGTGTTCAACACTTCGCAAAGAGTCCAATGTGCCCATCATCATGGTGACCGCACGTGTCGAAGAGGCTGATCGCCTTGACGGACTGGACATGGGCGCCGATGACTACGTGACGAAGCCATTTAGCCCGCGTGAACTTGTCGCAAGGGTAAGGGCAGTGCTCCGCAGGACCGTCCGGGAACAGCAGCGAGACCAGGAAAATGGCGGACTACTGGTTGTTGATGAAGTGGTTGTTGATCTCAATGGGCGAACAGTCAAAGTTGCCGGGAAGACGGTGAGCCTGACTCCAACCGAATACCGCTTGCTGACGTATTTCATGGAATCAGCGGGGCGTACGGTTTCCCGGGAGCAGATCATTCAGAATTCGTTCGGGTACGAGTTCGAAGGCTTTGACCGAACGGTTGACACGCACATTTCTAACTTGAGAAGAAAAATCGAAGCTCCAGAGGGCGGACGCAAGCACCTGCAGACCGTCTACGGCGTGGGTTACAGATTTGAACATGCAGCGTCTGCTTAACAGCCTCCAGTTTCGCCTAACGGTTGGCTTAACGGTCGTCCTGGCACTGGCGATCGCCAGCGTGAGTGCGTATTCCGCATTTGCAACTCGAAATGCGACGATTGAATACGCTGCCCAGGTCGAGGCCGTGAAAACTGAGCGCGCCGAATTGCTAGTTCAGAACGCGTATCAGGCCAATGAAAACTGGACAGAAGTGCAACTGGCAGTAGCGCAGGTTGGTGGGCTGTTCGGATGGCGCGTCGTAGTGACTGACAACAACGGGTATGTCGTAGCAGACTCGCACGAACTGATAATGCCCGCGGTTTTCGGCACGCAGCACCTTGATGATTCCCGTGTTCAACAGAAGAACGCCGTGCGGCGCCCCATTCTCATTGGCAATAGAGTTGTTGGTGAGATGTTCATGCAGCCTGATGATGATCACAACTACCCAGCGTTGGCCCTGAGTGACTATGGCGCTGACCTGTTTGAACGCCTTGGTTTTTCGGTTCCTGGTGAATCCAATGTGCTCACCCAGGAAGAATTTGACCGCCTGATGAGGTCAAGCCGAGGAGGACGAATCCCGGCAACAGTCATTCCTGGATCTGTGAACCAGGTTTCTCAAACTTCGCAGAGCACAATCGCAGAGCTCGATAGCCTGCTGCCGGAGCCTCCGCTAAGCGACCTAGAAGAGTCATTCAGACGTTCACTGTTTATAGCGGGCATAGCGGCCGTCCTTTCGGGACTTATCTTCGTAACTTTCTTTACCCGGCAGGCCCTTTCACCTGTTCGTGTCCTGGCGTCCGGCGCCCGGAAGCTCGGTTCCGGTGACCTGACATATCGCGTGCCTGAAAATCGCAATGACGAAATTGGTGAACTTGCCAGCACATTTAACGAAATGGCGAGTGACCTTGAGTCTGCCGAAGCCCAACGTCGGCGTATGACCGCGGACATTGCACACGAACTACGGACGCCTCTTACGAACATACAGGGATACCTTGAAGCGATACTCGATGGGGTTGTGGAACCTGATGAAGCAACGATAAGCAGCCTTCATTTGCAGACCGTGCACCTGTCACATCTTGTCGATGACCTTCGGTTGTTGTCAGTTGCCGAAGCAGGCGCGCTCAGGCTTGAGACGTCACCAGACAGCCTTGGTGCGGTGATAACAGAAACCACCAGCGCTTTTCAGCCAAGAGCTGCGGAACTGGGCATTGCTCTAAATGTGAACGTGGCGGGCGATATGCCGTCGGTGGACATTGACCGCACCCGCATGCGGCAAGTAGTTGCGAACCTTGTGGAGAATGCCCTGCAACATACTTCCAGAGGCGGATCAATAACTGTCTCGGCTCGATCGGTAGACGCGAATCATGTTGCATTCACAGTTGCGGATACCGGTCACGGTATACACGCTGACCAGTTGGACCAAATCTTTGAACAGTTTTACCGTGTCGACCCATCCCGCAACCGGGCGACTGGTGGTGCTGGCCTCGGCCTGACTATTGCAAAGCGACTGGTTGAGGCGCACGGAGGCGATTTGAGTGTGACCAGTACCGAAGGTGTAGGTACTACGTTCCGCGTTGAACTACCAGTTTCACCTGGTTCACCAGACTCTGCAGCTAACTGATAGCACCTGTTTGCCTGAGCGCAGTGATGGCTTCGGGCGAATATCCGAGTAGTACCCGCAACACTTGGTCCGTGTGCTCACCAAGTCTCGGTGCCGGGAGGACGTCTGACAGCACGCCCGGCGTCTTAAACGGAGACCCGGCCATCTTGATATCACCCATCACCGGGTGGGTTGATTTAACAATCATTACGCGCTCGGCAACTTGCGTATCTGCCAGTGCCTCATCAAGGCTGTTTACCGGGGCGATTGGGATGTCACCGTGCAACTGATCGAGCCATTCGCCCGTGGTGCGTTCGGCAAATGCTGCTTCAATCAGTGGCAGGAGTTCGCTCTTGTTTTCATATCTATCTGAAAACGTGCGAAAGCGAGGATCTTCTGCCAGGTGGGCAAGCCCAAGCCCGGCAGCGAGACGTTGCCAGAACACCTCTTTTGCACAGAACACCGATATCCATCCGTCGCTAGTGCGGAAATTCTGTGCTGGAACGATGGTCTGGTGAGCGGAGTTAGCCACTCTCTGCGGCTGCCAGTCCGAGTTGAGCCGCCATGCAGCAAGGTATGTCAGCATCGAGATGCCGGTGTCCAGTAGCGCCACGTCTACGTCACGCCCGTGCCCTGTTTGCCGCGCTTCGAGCAGAGCTGCCACCAGTCCGAGTGCAGCAGTAAGCCCTCCCGCAAAGTCGATTAGTGAGACACCGCTCCGTGACGGGGGCTCATCCGGCCCGCCGGTTAACGCCATATACCCAGCGTAAGCCTGTACGAGGGCGTCATAGCCCGGCTCAGCGGCACGGGACCCAGTCCTGCCAAACCCTGATAACGAACAGGTCACGATTGCCGGGTTGATATCTTTCAGAACTTTGTATGTCAGCCCAAGCCTGTCCGGCAGGTCCCCGCGCAAGTTATTGAACACAGCATCGGACTTAGCGACGAGTTGTTCAAAGACTTGTCGACCGGCATCGATACGCAGGTTCAGGGTCACGGATTTCTTGCCGCGGTTGAACGACTGGAAGTAAAGGGAATCAGCCTCTGATGCAGTCGGTGGCACATACCGGGCCACATCGCCGCCAGAACCCGGATCTTCAATTTTGATGACCT
>JAURLM010000130.1 GCA_030831265.1 Chloroflexota bacterium | reverse complement strand
GCTGCAACCAGCGCTCAAGCAGCTAAGGCAGTGGTGTCCTGATGGCACACAACCCCACACCGGCAGCGCAGGACACCGGCTCCAGGATAACCAGCACATTCAGCAACTGGCTGCCCGCAGCCATCTTCATTGTTGCGCTCATTGCCCTCTGGGAAGTCCTGGCACGCGTGCTCCATGTCCAATCCTGGCTGCTGCCTACTCCAGGTGACGTAGCGAGCGAACTCATCAACTCGTTTTCGCTCCAGATGGAGCAAGCATGGATCACTCTGCAGGAGATCCTGATCGGGTTCGTACTGGCCGGGTTGCTCGGTGCGCTGCTGGCGGCCGCGATTTCGTGGTCAAAAGTTATCGAGAGATCGCTCTACCCAATAGTCATCGCGTCGCAGACCATCCCCATCATCACGCTGGCGCCCCTGTTGTTGATCTGGGTAGGGCCAGAGATGACATCGAAGATTATCGTGGTTGTGTTGATCTCATTCTTCCCGGTAGTTGTCAGCCTCGTCGACGGGTTGAAATCGGCGGACGAAGACATGACCAGCATGATGCGCACGCTCGGAGCGTCGAAAGTCCAACTGTTGGTCAAACTGAAGCTGCCGGCATCGCTCCCCCACCTGTTCTCAGGTTTGAAAGTGGCAGCTGTGACATCGGTGATCGGCGCCGTTGTCGGCGAATGGGTGGGCGGTCGCGGCGGACTGGGCTGGCTGATGAAAGTGTCAGGCCCACAGTTCAAGACAGACCGCGTCTTCGCTGCAATTTTCGTTCTTTCGGTAATCGCCGTATTGCTGTTCGCACTGGTTGTAACCATTGAAAGATGGGCACTACGACATCACGGTCCAGCAGGGAGATAACCGTATGTCACCACAAAAAACAAATGGCCTAATTGGTCAGCACGAGGTACAGGATGAAAGAGGTTCAAGATATGAGAATCGGTAGTTTCACAAGATGGAAACCGCTGCATTTAGCGTTATGGTTCGGTGTCACCGTAGTAGCGATGACCCTTGCAGGTGTCGCATGTTCCAGTGATGAAAAGACTGAAAGCGTATCGCTTGCACTCGATTGGTACCCCAACTCGAACCACGCGGGAATCTACGCTGCCATCGATCAGGGCTATTTCACTGACGAAGGGCTGAATGTCAACGTCTACACACCATCCGATCCATCTTCCGTGCTGCAATCAGTGGGAGCAGGACGCGATGACTTCGGCATCAGCTACCAGACGGACCTGCTCCAGGCCCGAAGCGAGGGAATACCGGTCGTTTCCATCACCGGAATAGTCCAACACCCGCTGAACTCCATCATGACGCTCAAGTCATCCGGAATAGCGCGTCCCTCGGATCTGCAGGGCAAGAAGGTCGGCTACCCCGGCATTCCATCAAATGAAGGGCTGTTGGCAACGATGTTGGCGACGGATGGTCTTACTTTGAATGACATTGAGCTGATCGACATTGGATTCGCACTCACGCAGTCACTTGCCTCTGGCGCTGTGGATGCAATCGTCGGTGCGTACTGGACACACGAGTCGATACTTCTCGAACTCGAGGGAATGCCAGTCAACGTGATGCGGATGGAGGACTGGGGCGTTCCGGATTTCTATGAGTTGGTGCTGGTGGCGAGTGATGAAACTGTCGCCAACCGTAGCGATGTGACTCAGAAGCTGGTGCGGGCGTTCAGCCGTGGCTTCGACTACGCCATCGCCAATCCGCAGAAGTCCATCGACATTCTTGTAGAGCTCGGAGATGACAGCGTGCAAGAGGCAGTGGAGCGCAAGGGTGTCGACCTGCTGGTGCCGATGTGGAGTGATGGCATCGCCCCGCAGTTCGGTTGGCAGGAAGCCTCACGCTGGGATAGCTTTGCCCGCTGGATGAAGGACCAGGGGCTCATATCCGAGTCTCTGGACGCTTCCAATGCATTCACAAACAAGTTCGTGGCCGATGTAAGCAAATAGGACGCTGCTCACGCGCCCGTTCCGGTTTCAGCCTTTGACCTGTACCAGAGCGGGCGCAGCAGCGTTGTGCCTACGGCTGCCACACCGCAGGCCATTAGCGTACCGCCGATGACGAGTGCGAACGGTGCTCCGTAAAACTGCGCCAGGCCGCCCATAAGCAACCCGCCGAGGCTTGAAGCACCCCACGTGAACTGGCTTATGCCCATCACCCTGCCCCGGTATTCCGGCGCTACCAGCGTCTGAACAAGGGTCTGGTTCATGGTCTGGTAAATCGTCCTACTGGCGCCCACGAGTGCCAGGGCGAACGCGGCGGCAGCAAGGGTGTCCAACTGTGCGAACACAACCAGCAAAACGCCAAATACGCTCCCGGAAACCGTCAGGTAAAGCGCCGGCCTCACCCGCTTACCCAGCATGACGATGGCTACAGTCGCAACCAGCCCGCCGATTCCCGCACCAAGCAGCAAGTTTCCGTATGTTTGCTCATCACCTCCCAGCACTTCATCAGTGAACACCGGCAGCAGCGTCTGGTATGACAGGCCAACCAGTCCACCAAATATGCCAAGCCCAATCAACCCTGCAATAGTCCGGTTTGATCGCAGGTAGCCAAAACCTTCCGTCAGACCTCGCCATGCCGAAACGCGCGTGCTCTCCATCTTGTGACCCACCGGTGACATGAACATGAGCGCAGCCGTCGTCAGCACGTATGAGGCGGCAATGATGAAGAACAGGCCTTCTAGTCCGAGTGAACCAACCAACGGTGCGAATAGTGCAGGTCCGATGATGGCTGCAACTCCAAACACGATGGAGTACATGGCGATTGCCCCGGCGAGGTGTTCTGACGGGACTATGGTTGCGACCATTGCGGCACGGGAAGGGATGTCGAATGCCAGCAGGACACCGGTGCCGAGAGAAATGACGATGACATGCCACGGCTGAATGACTCCCGTGACTATCAGCACGCCCGTAAGTGCGGCAAGCGCAGCAAACATGAGTCGCGTGACCCTGACCAGCTTGAGCCGGTTCACTCTGTCGGCAAGCACGCCGCCCCACACGGAGAAGATGAGAACGGGACCGAGGTTCGCCGCAGTCTCCAGCCCCAGCATGAACTCGCTGGGCGTGAGCGTTCGCATCAGCCAGAGCCGCCCAAATATCAGCGCCCACATGCCGATGTTGGAGAAGGCCGCAGCGATCCAGAAGATACGGTATTCGCGGTACTTGAACGCCCCCAGCGAAGTGTTTTCGAAGTTCAACCGCACAGGTTATCCAGGTGCAAGTGTGTCATTCACGCGCACCACGCCGAATCACCGGACAAAAAATTACTGATCGCGGCTATCGAATCATCCGGATTGTCCTCGAACACGTTGTGACCCGCATTCGGCACTCGTATCCACTCGCCCACCGGCACGGTATCGGCGGACTTCTGCGCCGTCTCATCGCTGACAAGTCCGCTTGCGCCGCCCAGCAGGAACAGCGTTCGGCATGTCACACCTCGCAACAGCCTCCAGCGCTCCTCAGCGGTCGGCATCGGATTCGCCTGACGAAATTTCTGAATCGCCGGGTCTTCTCGCCACACAACACGCCCTGCCCGCTCCACCATGCGGGAGTGCAGCCTTCGCTCAACGGCATCTTTGCTCAACAGGGGCAGCGTCTTCCTCTGCCATGCCCGCGCTTCCCATATGTCAGCGAAATCCCCGTCGAGTGCGGCAATTCCCGCTGCCACCTGAGTCAATGCTCCACTGTTGATTTCAGGAGCCATATCTACGACGACCAGCGAAGTGACCATTTCCGGAAATTCTGATGCGAAAGCGATCACGTTCGCACCGCCCATAGAGTGACCGGCCAGCGCAAGTTTTTCGATGTGGAGTTTCGCCAACACAGCGCGGGCGTCTTTGACGTAGGCGGCCGTCGAATAGTCACCGTCGGGAGCGCGGTCGCTGAACGCGCGGCCACGTTGGTCGATGGCTATCACATGCCAGTCATTTGCCAGTGCGGTTGCGACGTCATGCCACACCAGTCCGGTGCTCAGGAAACCGTGCAGCAACAGTAGAGGTGGAGATGACGGTGACCCATATGAATAGGTGGCAATGTGCAATTCACCGGTATCCACCATTCTTGGTTCAGGCCAACTGCCCATCCTGGAGACTCCTGTTCGCAATTCACAGCCCGGCATACCACCCCGGAACTCTACCCTCCACGCTTGATAACGTCCATCAAGGCCTGGATGTACCCGTTTGCAAACGCTCGGCCACGGTGACCATACTCCGTGTCACCAATGGTTATCGGTACGTGATCGTCGATAAACACGCCGTCGAAACCGGCGTCGCTGTAGATCTTCATCGCCCGGTACATGTCCACGTACCCTGTGTTGATGAACGCCTCATCGAACGGGATTCCCGGATTGGAGACGTTGCGGAAGTGGACGTAGAGAATCTTCTTCCGCTGCGCCATCTCCTCGATCCAGTTGTAGATACCTTCTCCAGCGGCATCTTCGAACTCCGAGAACGTCCCCTGGCAGAACTCAATGGCGTTGGCGGGTGAGTCAACGATGTTCACCAGCCTGCGGTACGCGTCGAAGTTATAGAGCAGGCGTGGGATGCCGCCGATGGACTGCACAGGCGGGTCAGGCGGGTGAATCCCCATGCGGATTCCCTCTTCCTCAGCGACCGGAGTAATGATGCGTATCCAGTCTTCAAGCAGATCCCACATCTCGCTTTCGTCATAGACACGGCCATGAGTTGGCGGGATGTCGGCATACTCGGCGTGGTCGTAATTAGTGTAATGAACGCCGCCACGACCCGGAGTGTTACTGGACCCGCGCCACACGTTGGAAGGCATCCAGTTGTAGCCGAATATCGGTATGCCAGCGCGGCCCATCGCCGCCACCGTGTGCTTCATGTTCTCGATCTGCTTCGACCTGTCAGGCCCACCTAGCATCACCTGGTCGTAGAAGCGCGTTGGGACGTTTTCGATGGCTTCGAGGCGCACGCCGAATGATTCCACGTGCTTGCGAAGCGCGATCAGGTCATCGACTTCAAACCGGCTCTCGCCCGGCACGAGATTCTCCCGGTTATATGAACCGAGAATGACGTCGCTGGCGCCGTATTGCGCGGCGAAGGTCAGCAGGTCTTCAAGCGGCGTCTCGCCAAACGCTGCAGGTGAAAACTTGAATCCAATACGCATATCTTTCTCCGGATGTGGTCAAGCTAAACACCAGGGTTGTTGATTCCGCCAAACGCGGCATCCCAGACAATGCTGCAATACTTGTGGGAGACATGATCGACCACGAAACTCGTTACCAACATCTTGAGCCGTCGCTGCTGGTCGGCTTCTGGATCTAGAATTTCCACATCGAACATGCCCGTGTTGGACCTAAACGACTTTCGGATGCAGCGAAAGCGTTTGGTGATCTTTCCAATCAGGCGCTCACCTTCGTACACCTTGAAGGTACGCCTGTGAATTCTGGAGCCTTCGATACGTAACTCAGTCCCGCCATCACCCGAGATTCCAAATTTTCGCCTGAAGATGGCAAATCGCTGTTGGACTTTGAACATTGACTGCCCGTCGGGCGAATCTACCAGGTATTTTGCAGTCGAAAAGGTCCAGCGGTCTTTTATCGACAGAATGTGATCGCCAGTAGTGTTGAACAGATCAACTTGATCGCGATGCCCAAAACCCGGAGATACCTTTCGAGTCTGAGCCGTCGAATTTGTTAGATGAGCGATCACCTGCCCATCCGGCACCAACACATCCCACCTGTTTTTTCGTTCACTGCCCGCGGGTAGTTCGATGGTTTTGGCGCGCTCCGAGATACGGACCGAGCTGTACCGCGACAAATCCAGCAATTGTCGTGTGTCGGCGCGATCACTGGACATCCGTATACCTATTCACCCGCTGCTTAGGATTCGCAGGTTTGATGCTGTGTTCAATTGCCAATTCGTATCCCGGAACGGCTGTTGTTCTTGTTCTCAAAGAACTTCATGTCGACCACGAACCCCATCACCAGCAACCTCATCCCCTGTTGCTGATTGGCGATTGGGCCAAAAAACTCGACGTCGAAGTTGTCCGCGTCGGTCATGATCTCTTTGCCGATGCCCGAGTACCGCTTGGTTATCTTGCCAACGAGTCGTTCCCCTTCGTAGGCCCAGAAGGTCCACGTACGGATTATCGGTCCCTTGACGCGTATGTCCGGCATCCCGTCGCCCCAGATGCCAAACTTCCGACTGAAGAACGCGAACTGCTGCTTCACCGTGAAAATCGGCTGGCCGTCCGACGTTGTGACGTGATGGGTGGAGAACGGGAAGCCCCATGTCTCCTTGAGCGAAAGGACCCGCTGGCCAGAAGCGTTCAACAGGTCGATCGATTCAAATCGTCCACTGCCGAGGAAAAATCGCTGCATTCCGCTGGTCGATTCCGCGGCGTGCGCAATGGTGGTTCCATCCTGCGCAAGTACGTCATATCGATTGGCACTTTCGAAACCCGTGAACAGCTCTAGCTTTTCGACACGCTGCGAGATACGCACCGAAGCCAGCCGGGTCAAGTCCAGCAGTTGCTGTGTCTCAGGAGCTTTTCCGTACATGTTTTCCTCCTCGACATCACCGCGCCTTTAGGTCGTGCCCTTACTTCCCGAATCCCCGCAGAATACCGCGGGTGAACGCAACCTGCCCGACGTGCTGGCTCTCTTCCACAACGATGTGTCCGACAATCCACCGACCAGTCACCTTGCCAAAGCGCGGGTGCTCGATCTCACGCGCAAGATCGCTTTCGGCAAGGCCAGTGATGAACGGTGAAGTCTTAGCGCGCACAGCATCGAAGTACGCCAGTAACTCCGTTACCGCTACATGCGGCATCGCCAGAACCTGCTCTATGGTCTGCCCCGCACCGCGATTCTCCGGGTCCATACCAAATTTCTTATCCCAGCCACCGCTGTTCCAGACCTGCGCATCGCCCTGCACGACGTTGTTCAACCAGTAGTCCTCGACTCTGGCCATGTGCCAGACGCTCCAGCCTATGGTGTTGGAGTGCGGTGAGGGCTGCTTGTACGCCTCGTCAATCGACAGGCCGTCAACTACCTTCTTCAGTTCGGCAAGATACTCGTCATAAGAACTCTTGATCGTTGCGACGTACTCGTTCATCTGCATTGCGCTCCAGTTGCTGCCCGCGGACGTAGGATGGCTGCATATTACCTGCACTGTGGGAATGTGCACGCGCTTTGAACCGCTGTCGACGTACTTAACGACTACTGGACGTATTTCTGGTGCAGACCGTCAAGGTCGATCCGACCCGCCGCATCGTTCAGCACGGTGATGTTGCGGTCGACTTCAGACGCGGTTCGCATACCTGCAAGCGCTACGTTAACGAGCGGATTTGAGAGAACGAACTGCAGGAGCGCGGCCGAGTAGTCGAAGTTATCGCCTGGCCGCAGCATCTGCATCCAGCGTTGGAACACGCCTGATGTGAGTGAACGCATGGTGACGATGCCCATCCCGGCATCCCGCGCTGCAATCATGCAGCCAAACGGGCGGTCGGGTGAGTAAGGGTGCTGGAACAGCAGGTTGTATTGCACCTGCATCACCTCGAAACGGCCTGTCGCGATGAACCGGTAAACGGCTGCGTTCTGATCTTCGGTGGTGAATCCGATATGCCTGATTAACCCTTCGTCACGCGCCTTTTCGAGAATGTCGAGAACACCGCCACGCTCAAGCACGCGAGCTTCGTCAGCTTCCGTGTATGAGCCGCCATGAATCTGCACCAGATCGATTCGATCAACTCGGAGGTTGCGAAGGGAACGCTCCACGGAACCGCGCACGTCCGACTCTTTATGCGAAACCTTCGTCGCAAGGAATATCGGCTCAGGATCCGTGTCGATGGCATGCGGAGGGAGAGAGCCGCTGTCACCAGCCGTGGTTTCGGGCGATTCCTCAATGCCCACAGGGTCAGGTGCAACAAGCCCACCGAACAGGACATCAGTAGGTCGTGTAACACGACCTCCGAGCGCCTCACCAAAAATACGCTCGCTCTGTCCGCTACCGTACGCCGCCGCTGTGTCGAAGTAGGTGACGCCGCGGTCAGCAGCGTGCTGTATCGCTGCAATGACCTGCTCTCGCTGGTCAAGCTGTTCGGGTGAGTAGGTGCCGAGGTAGTTCGTCAACCCTGCAGGTGCGCCGCCGAAGCCAATCCGGGTAACAGTACGCCCAGTAGAGCCAAAGATGTTCGATTCGATTACAACTACTCCTTCGCGAGTCGACAACGATGGCACAAACGGCGCGGCGATGGACTATAACAAGACCTATCAACCGCGCCGTTTTTCACGCCTACTTCCCGGCGGCCTGCTTGGTCACGGCCTCGATCATTGCCTGGATGTAGCCATTTGCGAAAGCTCGGCCACGGTGACCCCACGCGGTGTCCTGGTGCGTGTGCGGCACATGGTCATCGATGAAGAAGCTCTTGTAACCGGCGTTATGGTAGGTCTTCATCGCCCGGTACATGTCAACGTGGCCGGTATTGATGAACTCCTCATGGAACTCGTTCGGGTTCGGGGCTGACACGTTACGGAAGTGAACGTACAGGACCTTGTCCCGCCGCACCATCTCGTCGATGAACTCGTACAGTGCGTCGCCCGCTGAGTCTGCCATCTCCGAAACCGTCCCCTGGCAAAACTCGATTGCACAGTTCGGTGATTCATAAATGGACAGGTAACGACGGTAATTGTCGTAAGACCTGAAAAGCTGCGGGATGCCACCGAGCTTTTCTGCAGGTGGGTCACACGGGTGAATCCCCAGCCGCACGCCTTCTTCTTCAGCGATGGGCGTGATGATCTTGATCCAGTATTCGAGGTTCTCCCACATCTCCTCTTCGGTGTACTCGCGACCGTGAGTCAGAGGCATCTTCTCAGCCTCCTTCAGGTTGAACGCAGTCGCCACAGCGCCGCCGCGGATCAGCTTGGGAGTGGTGCGCCACACATGTGACGGCATCCAGTTGTAGCCGAAGATGGGGATGCCTGCGCGGGCGATGTTGCGAACCGTCGTAATCATGTTCTCGATCTGTTCGTCACGCTTCGGGCCATTCAGCATGATGTGGTCGTAGAACTGGGTCGGCACGTTCTCCAGTGCAGACAGCTTAAGGCCCCAGCTTTCTACCGTAAGCCGCAGCTTCACGAGGTCATGTAGCGACCATGTACCGTTGTAGCTGGGAAGGTTCGGAGTGTTCAGCAGAATGTCGGTTGCGCCGTACTGGGCGGCGTACTGCAAGAACTCCGGCGTGGCGTCTCGAAACTGTCCGAAAGCGGGTCGCATCGTGTTTTCCTCTACTCGTGAAATAGCAGGCATCACAGCCTGAGCATTGATTGCTGGAACCAACGGCGGCAGTCTACACGGTGATGAGATATGTTGAGGAGTCCCAACACGCCGAACGACATGTCTACGTGTTTGCAATCATGATTCGCACACAGTTGAATCTCACCAGTATTCAACGCAATGGCAAAGTCTCTTGCTTACCGCCACTCGTACAGCACGTAGACTGGTCATATGCCAAGAATCCTCGTCACATACGCATCACGCTTCGGATCCACCCGAGATGTTGCCGCCGCAATTGCTGAAGAACTGACTTCGGCCGGGTTTGACGTGGATGTTCTTTACGCAAATCCTGAACTGGATTTGTCCAAGTACGACGGAATAGTCATCGGCTCCCCAGCATACGGACAGAACTGGCTGCCACGCGCCTCGCTATTCGTTATTGGAAACGCCGAACGACTTGCCAATTTACCCGTAGCGATGTTCACAACAGGGATGCTCGGTGTAAAAAATCCAAAGATGGCACTGCGTGAGCACAACGAAATCATCTCAACACTCAGTGAATTCGCTCCCGCCGTGTCACCTGTATCGACTGCGCTGTTCCACGGTTCCTTCGACAGAAAGAACCTTCCCATTTGCCTGCGCATCATGGACCGGATTGCAGGCACGCCACAGGGGGATCAACGAAACTGGGATGCGATCCGCAGCTGGGGTCGCAAGGTCGGCGACCTGTTCACGAGCCATCTACGACACCCGTCTTCAGGGTTGGACTCTAAAGAAGAATGAAGTTCATCGACGTACATGCCCACATCCAACAGCACGATAGCGCAGAGTTGGGGGGCATTTTGCAGCGGGCGGCCGAGGCGAGTGTCGGCGCCATTGTTATCGCAGGAGTAACGGTTGTCGACAGCCGACGCTGCGTCGAACTGGCAAGCCAGTATCCACAGTTGCTGGCGGGGGTAGGAGTTCATCCCACCGATCTCACAGGGCCGCTGACAGCCGCTGATGTAGCTTCGCTTGATGAGATGGCAGCTGACAGGAATGTAGTGGTGATGAGCGAGGTGGGAATAGACCATCAGCAGCATGTGCTCGAACGACCCACGCCCGGCGGAGCCAGCTGGGTAGATATCCAGGCTGAGGCATTTCAAGCACAGATCGGCATCGCCCGAAAGCACGGGTTACCGGTCGTTTTCCACGTGCGAGAGCCCGGTGACGACCCGGAGGCAAATTCAGCGTGGCCCGCTGCATGGCAGGTGCTCCGTGAGTCGAATGCGGCCGAACATGGCGGAGCGGCGCACTACTTCCAGGGCGACGTTACGACGGCCAAGGCACTCGTCGATGAAGGTTTCATGGTGTCATTCGCGCGCCCGTTGCTCAGGCTGAGGCGGCTGCAAGAGGCAGCGGCCATTTTGCCTATGGATCGGATAGTGCTTGAGAGCGATTCCTACCCTCAGCCTTTCAAGAAGGACCGGATGAAGTGGACGGAGCCGTGGCATCTGTCTGAGGTTGCCAGCAAGCTGGCGGAAATCCGTGGCATGACTGTGCAAGATGTCATGGAGCGCACTTCCGAGAACGCGCTGACGATGCTCGGTGATCGCAGCGACGCAGCACGGAAGCTACTGGAGAACTGATCAGGATGCAGGTCGGCGCAATCGACGGTGGATATTCAACGACTGCTCAATTGCGCTCTTCCATATAGCCGGGTACTTGACGTTCTTCAATTTTTCCAGCGCATCCAGCAATTGCTGCTCGCTGACATCCCAGTTTCCTGCACCGGATTTCAAGGTCGAAGAAAGGAACAACAGCCCGGCTTCATTCAGTGAAGTCCCATCGACATGCAGCCCTAACAGCTCCGCCAGTGCAGCTGCGTCAAGTCGTTCGGGTTGTATGGTACGCGATGCCTCGCCTCGGTTCTTTTCCAGCGGGGACTTTCGGGACTTTGCAGGAGCTTTCGCTACGATTTTTCCTGTTCGGGAAGCCTGCCTGGCTGCCACCAACTTTTGGCCGGGCTTCGCTGGTTTTGCAGCAGGAACAGCCTGTACAACTTTAGAGACACGCTTCGATTCAGGCTTATCCGATCCAGGAGCGGGATGCGATGCACCGGCAGAAGTAACAGGTTTACCGCTCGTTTTCGCTTGCTGAGGAGCGCGTCTCGTCACAGGTTTCGTGATCTTCGCAGGAGCAATTTTCATAGCAGGTTTCGCCGATGCAGGTTTGGCTGATTTTTCAGCTTTTACCTGTCGGTTATTTTCTGCGGCCTTCTTCGCAGTCGATTTCTGAGTCACTGGTTCAGCACCAGATTTACGAATCTTTTTACTTGCGGTCCGTTTCGTTGACCTGAAACCAATCTCCTGTGAACTCTGCGTCTCTACAGGGATGACCTTTTCCGATACTAGTTCAACGACAGGGACAGGCTCTGGTGGTTGAGCGTCGGCTGCAACATGCAGAACGGGTGCGACCGGTAAAGCAGCATCATCTACTACCTGTTCTTCAGCAGGTATCACGGTCGCTTCCGGCACCACTTCTCCGACAACAGTTTCCTGCTCCGCAACCACATCCATAACTGGCTCTGGCGTTGGTTCCACTGCAGGCGTATCAGGGTCATCCATCTCATTGAACAACTCTTCGTACGCCAATGCCTGTTGCAGGTCAGCAGCTCCGGCTGCCCCGTCGGGTGACCAGCTCGTGATATCAGGATCGACAGAGGAAACAGGTTCAATCCAATTTATTTCATTGAGCACCGCTGGCTCTGGCTCTGGCTCTGGCTCTGGCTCAGGCGAGATAATTTCAGCCGTGCCGCGCTGTTCAGCAAGCGAATCGAACCAGAAACCGGCCTCATTGATCATGAACGGATCGAAGTCCGGGCTTAACGGCCAGGCAGCCGAATTACGTTTTCCAATGTGACTATCAACGTCATCAGCCACGCCAATCTCAGGAAGCTCCGAATGTGAATCCGGGGCGTCAACCGCAATGTGAGGCTTCTCTTCAACCTCGACAACCTCTACAGCGACCTCGTCAGTGGTCGGCTGGGGAATGTCTTCAACCGGTTCCACTACGGCTTCAAACGCCACCTCGTCCACCGGTTCAGATGGCTCCTGAATAACGGGGGCAACAGCAGCATTAATAGCAGATTCGTGAACGTCGCCAGGAATTCCTGCCTCATCGACCAGATCGTCAAGCCGTGTCGACACGGCCAACAGGTGCATCATCGATGCAAGCTCCGCCTGTTCAGGCGTCAGGTCATCGACATTCAGCGAGGCGATCGGTGGGTCATAGCCTTCAAGCACAGCCGGGGCATCCCCGCCCTCCGGCTCTAGTCCATCTCGCCATGTGAGGGAACCTTCGCCGAACGCTGCACCTGCTTCAGCAGCTTCTGTTTGGCCTGCGATCGGAGTCGAGCTTTCGACTTCATGCAGATCGACATGACGGGCTGGCTCGAATTCCGGGCTACCGTCATCACGATAGTCCGAGTTCCATTTCACCTCGATGGGACTCTGTGTCGGCCTGGAGACTGTAAATTGCGGTTTGACAGTTTGAGGAGCTATTGCCGGAAGATCAGGATCAACAAGGCTTTTAGCCGGACTCTTGTTTGCCCCGGGCTTAGCGTTCCCAGTCTTGGGCCGATTTGCCACAAGGAACGGTCGAATCAACTCGAATACGTCATCTCGCCAGAGACCGCGCTCTTCCAGTTCCTGCTCAATCCACAGGGCTTTGACCCACGTTGGCGCATTTGACAGCGGCATCAACGAAAGCGCTATTTCCGTGAATGTCCTCGCATCTAGACGACGCATTAGACCGCACTCCGTTATTGGAGCTTGTTTCCATCTCTGGAATCGACGCGATCGCGCACGATTCCCCAACCTAATAATGTGCTAACCGGGTAACAAGCGAATCGCGAAAGTAACCATCCGTGCTTGGGCACCTGATGATCGGTATTGAACTTTTTGCCTATGCAGTCTTGGCATAGCCTCGAAGTTCCATGAACTTATTCCCGATGCCGTTGTACCGCCAAACTGGACGGTACAAGCCACGACCGTCACAATCAAATAACACAGTAAGCCAACCGACCCCATCGGTTTGTAAGCAATCGTTCAACGGACATAGGTCATCAGTACAGGGATTTGAAATGGATCAGTTCGCAGAGCGCAGGCGGCGGTTACTTGAACAGATCACGGATGGCGCTGTCATCATCCCTGCCGGCCACCTTGCCACACGTAACAACGACATCGATTTCGAGTTCAGGCAGCAGTCGACATTCTGGTACCTGACCGGGTTTCATGAACCCGATGCTGTGGCAGTGTTTCGTCCGGGTCATACTGAGCCATATGCCCTCTTCGTGCTGCCGCGTGACCCCAAGCTAGAGACGTGGACAGGTCTGCGTACCGGCATTGAAGCGGCGAAGGAAAAATACGGGGCAGACACCGCGTTTTCATCGGCCGACCTTGAAAAAGAGTTAGCTGCCTTGATAGCGGACTACGAGAAGGTCTACTACCCGGTTGGGACAGACAAGAAGCTGGACGAATTTCTGACGGATCAGGTAATCAAACGTCGGCGCACTGTGCAGCGCGGAGAGAAGGCGCTTACGGCTCTTATCGACCCCCTGCCGGTTATCGATCAGATGCGACTTATCAAGTCGCCAACAGAGATCGCATGGTTGGAAAAAGCGATTGAGTTTACGAAGGCAGGGTTCGACACGGCGTTCAGGGTTGCAAAGCCCGGTAGGTATGAGTACGAGGTGCAGGCAGAGATGGAGGTGGAATTTCGCCGACGCGGCTCGACGCGCAACGGCTACCCGTCCATCGTCGCATCAGGTGCAAACTCCTGCATCCTGCACTACATCAGCAACAGGGACCAAATTGCTGACGGTGACCTATTGCTCATAGACGCAGGTGCCGAATACGAGTTCTATTCAGCCGATGTAACTCGAACGTGGCCGGTGAACGGCAAATTCACGCCGGAACAAAAAGAGATCTACGAACTGGTCCTTGCGGCTAATGAGGCTGGAATAGCCGCAGCTAAACCCGGCAACGGCGTGATGGACGTTCATGACACGGCGCTAAAAGTCCTGACACAGGGACTTATCGATATGGGTATCCTCGAAGGCGAATTGGAGAAGGTCATCGCAGACCGAGGGTTCCTCCCGTACTACATGCACGGCACATCACACTGGCTGGGCCTGGATGTTCATG
>JAURLM010000129.1 GCA_030831265.1 Chloroflexota bacterium | reverse complement strand
CTGGACGAGACCATTCCGATTCGTCCTTCCGGCTACTACGGCACGTCCAAGGCTTACGGAGAAGCTCTGGGCAGTTACTACGCTGACTACCACGGGCTGAGTTCAATTCACCTGCGAATCGGCTTCACGATCTCGACAGACGACCCGTCATTCGGCGGTGGAGCACTCGCCCTGTGGCTCAGCCATCGTGACACAGCGCAGATCCACGTAAAAGCTGTCGACGCTCCTGCTGACTTGAAATACGCGGTCGTTTACGCAACGTCAGACAACCACTGGAAGATTTTCTCACTGGATCGGGCGAAAAAGCTGCTCGGGTACGAGCCGCAAGATGACGCTGGTCCGACACTCAACCCGAACAGCCAGATGGTCGAGCGAGATCGCACTGAATACAAGGTTCACGAAGACTAGATGGAGCCAACCAGGATATTAGCCGCCAGCCAGGGCCTCTGCGAACGTCGTGCAGGTCTCCAGGTTCAGCTCACACAGAACCACGGCATTACCTAGCACTGCAAAAGCCGCGTACTTGGTAACTGCTGACGCACCGGCGCCACGGTTGCTCGCCCCTACCTGCCCGCCTTCGCGGAATTTCTGGTCAATCGCCCCTGCAGCGGATTCAGCACCCTGTGCAGATGCCTCTGCATGCGATGCATAGAACCTTACTTCTATATCGCGCTGGGCGTAAAAGCCGTACCAGATATCCGTTGCACCCGGAACCGTGTCCGTTGCGAACTGCTTGGATTTTTTCCAACCAGCGGCGGTGAAGTCTTCCAGCGTGAACATGCGATCCGGGTACATCGTGGTCGAAACAGTTGCCAGCTCTTCATCAGTCGGACCATCGCCAACAGACTCATTCGGTGCAGTTCCAGAGTTTGATCCGCATGCCACTAAACCAAGACTAACCATCATGGATACAGCCAGGAACAGGAGCAAAAGGCCTCGCCGTCGTGTTCGCCCTGGATTGGAAAACTGTGCGGTTACTGCGCCGTGCATTGCATCACCTCGTTGAACTAAACAAACGGCCGAACCTGACTGCGAATAGTTCACAGTCGAGTTCGGCCGTACGTTAGCACATGAGCGCAACCGCTTCAGGCAGGAGAAAGTTTAGCGTGCTGTGATCAGATCCACCTTACGCACGATCTCCTTCGTAGAGACGATGTGCCTTTGCAGTCCCAGTTCCTTCTCTGACATGCCCATCGCAAGCCCCAGCAACTGCGGCAGGTGGATGATTGGCATATCTGCCTTGTCACCCCTGTTCTGCTTGCGTGCCTTCGGCTGATAGCCATCCAGGTTCAGGTGGCACAGCGGGCATGGCGTCACCATTGCATCAGCACCGCCATCGCTGGCTGCACCGGTGTGGTTGGACACCATACGCAATGAGTTGCGCTGGTTGATGAACAGGATCGGGAATCCGCAGCAGGCTGTCTTACCGGGGAAGTCGAACACTTCACCACCAACGGCCTCAATTGCGATCTCCAGAGAAGTATCCCGATCCGGATTTGCGGCGAAACCAAGAGCTGCACTGGGACGAACCATGTAGCAGCCGTAGAACGGGGCGAGCTTCACGCCGTCGAGCTGCTTGGTGAACGTACCTTTGAGTTTCTCGACACCAATATCTTCGATAGCAACCCAGAGCAAGTGTTTGACCTGAGTTGTTCCCTTGTACTCAAGACCCTCGTCTGCCAGCACTTTGTTGATTTCAGCAAGGTATTCAGGGTCACGCTGGACGGCATGGTTCGCCTGTGACATCACACCCTGGCAGGTTGAGCAGATTACAAGGACATCAAGTCCTTTTTGCTCTGCCATGGCCAGTGTGCGGATGTTGAGCGCATCACCAAGTTTGCGGTTTTTTTCCTGTAGCAGGCCAGCTCCAGTGCAAGCAGCTTTTGTAAGCTCCTCCCACTCAATGCCAAGCCGTTTCATGACGGCTACTGCAGAGTCATAGAGTTCTGGAGCGCCGCCACGGGCGACACATCCTGGGTAGAAAGCGTACTTCACTTCCGCTCGCCCTCGACTTTCTCGTAAATGTCTTTGATCTTCTGCTTGTCTTCAGCCTTGTGCGGCAAGATCGGCGGCATCTTGCCTCTCAGCAGAGCCTTGAAGCCAATCGGTGCCAGGTCCAGCATCCGTGGGACGTTGGTCCAGCCAGCACTATCAATAGCAAGCCTTGTCTCATCCAGTCGGCCATGCTTCTTGACCGAGTTGTACATCGACTCAGTGTGCCGGTAGCCAGATGTATTTGTGTTGCCCGCTTCGATTGCAGCATCCCGCATCTCCATGATGCGTTCCATCGGTGCAACTTCCTTCGGGCAGACCTCCACACACTGCATGCAGCGGGTGCAGTCCCAGATACCGCCGGCTTCATTGTTCAAAGCGTTCAGGCGTTCATTGCGCTTGCTGTCACGTGGGTCTTCAGTGAATCTCCATGCTTTTGCAAGAGCAGCCGGGCCAATGAAGTTGGGGTCAACTTCCAGCACTGTGCAGTCAGAGACACAGCAGCCGCACATGATGCAGTTCATTGCGGTGAGTAGATTGGTCATCGACTCATTTGAAGCAATGAACTCGCCGTGCTCCGGTTCTTTGTCCGGCTGCATGTACGGCGTTATGCGTTTGATCTGGTTGAAGAACGTGTCCAGTGAAACAACAAGGTCTTTCACAACCCGTTGATTGCCCATCGGTTCGATGGTCAACTGTTCACCGTTAGGGGCTAGATGCTCAACTCGTGTCTTGCAGACGAGACGCGCTCTGCCATTCACGCGCATTCCGCATGAGCCGCAGATCGATGCACGGCATGAGCACCGCAGAGCCAGTGTACCGTCCACCTCCTCACGCACTTGTATCAGGGCGTCTAGGATCGTCGAGTCTGGATGGACGTCGATTGAATATTCCTGGAATCGCGGCTGTGCACCGGGTTCCCCTGGATTAAACCGTCTCACCTTGAGGTTAGCCTGCATCAGTAAACCCTCTTGACCGGTTGCCACTGCGTGATCACCACGTCCAGCGTCTCAGTACGCACACCTTCTTCAGCCTTGTAGACCAGCGTGTGCTTTAGCCAGTTAGCGTCGTCCCTATCGGGCATATCAGTACGGAAGTGTGCCCCGCGGCTCTCTTTACGCATCAGAGCTCCAGAGACTACAGAGCGGGCACAGTCCAACATGAAGTCCAGTTCGAGCGCCGACATCAAGTCTGTGTTGAATGTCTTGCCTTTGTCCTGGACGTAAATGCCAGAATCGTACTTCTTGCGCATTTCGTCGACCATGGCGTCAGCCATTTCCATCGAGTTCTGGTCACGGTACACGCCAATACCCTTGGTCATGTTCGCAGCCATCTCGTTGCGTATCACGGCAGTGCGGTGGCCGGGTTCGCGGTCAAGCAGGTCCTGTAAACGCTTTTTCTCGTCTTTCAGGTATTGCTCGGCATTTGATCCGCTTTCACCGACCGTCTTGACGTACTCGACTGACTTTACAGCCGCCCTGCGTCCAAACACGATCGTGTCCAGCAACGAGTTTGCCCCGAGTCGGTTTGCCCCGTGAACTGAAACGTTGGCACATTCACCGGCAGCGTAAAGCCCCGGAACCTCTGTCTCACCGTTGGCGTTGGTCTTGATACCACCCATGATGTAGTGCATCCCCGGGCGAATCGGCACAGGCTGTTCTGCAAGGTCGATTCCCAGGAATTCCACCGCAACTTCCTGCAGGTACCCTAGGCGCTGTTCGATGAAGTCTCTTCCGAGGTGTCTCAGGTCAAGCAGAACGTTACCGTCAATTCCGCGACCTTCATCAATCTCAGTCTGCTCCGCCCGTGAAACCACGTCACGAGAGGCTAGCTCCATGTAGTCAGGGGCGTACTTCTCCATGAAGCGCTTGCCTTCGCTGTTCAGGAGGTAAGCCCCTTCGCCACGAGCAGCTTCAGATAGCAGAATTCCGGTTCGAGCCAGCGTCGTTGGGTGGTACTGGATCATCTCCATGTCCATCAACGGAGCCCCGGCACGCCATGCCAGTGCCAGACCATCACCTGTGCAGATGAGAGCGTTGGTGGATGGTTCGAACACACGCCCGGCACCGCCAGCTGCCATGACGACAGCCTTGGCACGAATGGCGTGCAGTTCACCAGTCTTCAGGTCGAGGGCGATTACACCCCGTACTGCGCCTTCTTCTTTAATCAGGCTGGTGACAAACCACTCTTCATAAACCTGTAGGCCATGTTTGAGTGCCTGTTCGTAAAGAACGTGCAGCATGGCAGAACCTGTGATTGCGCCAACGAAATAAGTTCGCGCAACCTTCTGGCCACCAAATCGGCGTGTCCCCAATCGGCCGTCATCACCACGGGAGAAGATGACTCCCATGCGTTCCATCTCCAGCACAGCCTCACCGGCCTCGCTGGACATGATTTCAACGGCGTCCTGGTCTGCCAGGTAATCTGACCCCTTGATGGTGTCGAGGGCGTGCCCTTCCCATTCATCACCGCGGTCAGTCAATGGTGCGTTAATGCCACCCTGTGCAGCATTTGAGTGGCTCCTGACAGGGTGAACTTTTGTGATCACGGCCGTCTTCAACCCGTTACGGGTTCCTTCAACAGCTGCTCTCAGGCCTGCCAGGCCTGCGCCAATGATCAACAGATCGTGTTCGTACATCTATCTCCCCGCGCTTCTGTGCAACCTTAGCCCGGTTGCGCCTGCATCGTTTCTTCGTTGAAAACGTGCATCGCCATGTAGTAGACCGCTATCGTCATCTGGTCTTGCATTTCACCTTCCCGGATCATGCGCGGGAGGTCTGCAAAAGACGTCATTACCGTGTGTATATCCTCACCCGTGTCCTGAGGCAAGGGGTCTGGTGTGAGGTTATAAGCTACAAATGCGTGTGTGAACTCACCTGAATACCCCGGGGCGACCCATGATCCACCGATTGGCTTCATGGTTCCAGCGCGAAATCCAGTTTCTTCACGTAACTCCCGATGAGCCGTAATTAACGGATCTTCACCCGGCTCCCGAGTACCGCAAGGTGCTTCCAACAAGACTTTTCCCGCTGCCTGGCGCCACTGCTTCACAAGCACCACATGACCGTCATCTGTGATTGGAAGAATGACCACGGAACCCGGGTGTTCAATGATCTCCTTGGTGACCGTCTGGCGATCACCAAGTCGAAACTCATCTATACGAAGTGAAATCCGCTGGCCGTGATGCACCATTCGAGATGAAACAGTATGTGCTGTTAGTGGTTCCAAGTCACTCATATGGTAGCCGAATCCCCGTATTTACGGGGTTCGCGTGGAAGCGCACTGACTCTCATTCCGAGCCGACGTGAAAGATCGGCCCAGAATGCTGCTCGTGGTCGTTTGCGTAAAAAGGTCGCTTTTATTGATGCGTGGGATATTCGGACCATTTGACCATCTACAAGCGAACGATCAACGAACCCGTCAGCGCTTATGGTCGCGGGACTTGAGCAATGCACGGTGAGTTCAAGAGTCGAGGTCGATTGCAGCACTACACCGCCAAACTGGCTCATGTGAGTGGCAATCGGCTTAACAAGATAGTCCTCGGACTCCGGGTCCATCACTGGCCCACCGAGGCTGAGGGTGTAACCAGTAGAACCGGTGGCCGTCGATACCACGAGCCCGTCTCCGCGGTAGTCAGCAAGATGAACCCCATCGACGACGGTTCCAACCTCTATGACACGTAACACGCCCCCCCTGGCAACGGTTACATCATTCAGGGCGAACAGGTCTGGTTCGACCTTGTTCCCACTGGCAAATATCTCCGCACGAAGCATGTATCGTTCGTCGAGACGAGCGTTGCCTTCGAGATACCACGCAAGGTCTTCGAGAGCGTCTTCTGCATCGATCTCGCTCATGAAACCCACGCGTCCCATGTTGATACCAAGAATGGGGATTCCACGAGGTGCAGCCTCATGTGCACCGCGCAGAATGGTGCCATCACCGCCAATGGTAACGATCAGGTTTGTTGTCGCCAGTTCGTCAGCGCACTCTTTGAGCGTGTCCTGGGTGGCAGACCACCACGTATGCTCATTTGCATACCGGTCAAGAAGAGCGGTGACCAGTTCTTTTGCCTCTGGCAAAAGGCCGTGAAATATGACGCCGATTTTCGGGTAGATAGTCACGATGCACTCACCTTTGCCCGGCACTGAAGTATCAATTCAGCAGATGGATCCAGGTGATTGCCTCCGATGCAGTCAACTGCCGTTGGCAGACATTTGATCTAAACGAGATCAGGCCAGCAGTAGTTCCAGTGATTTTTCAGCAAGCCGCAGTATCAACCACGGCACTGCGCCAAACAAGGCCACACCTACCACAGCAACGCTGGTTGCAAACAAGACTGGCACATCAGCGGTAATCCTTGAATCATCCTTTGGTTCTTCAAAGTAGATGGCCCGGACAATGCGCAAGTAGTAGAACGCGGACACCACGCTGTTCACCACGCCGATCACCGCCAACCACAATAGCCCGGAGTTTACAGCAGCGCTAAACACCACCGCTTTGGACATGAAACCAACTGTTGGAGGGATACCCAGCAGTGAGATGACACCGACGGTCAGCAGCACTCCCAGTAATGGAGAACGCTTGCCCAGTCCGTTCAGACTGGATATTTCGTTTGAACCAGTTCGGTTAGAAATGGCGATGATAGCGAAGAAGACCGCAAGGTTGGTGAAGGCATAACCGGCCAGGTAATACATCGTGCCCTGTGGCCCGGCGATCGCACTGCCCGAACTCGTATTGGCAGCAACTGCGGCAACACCAACCAGCATGTATCCGGCGTGAGCAATCGTGGAGTAACCAAGAAGGCGTTTGAGATTTGTCTGTGACAGGGCAAGCAGGTTACCGAAGACCATTGAGGCGGCTGCAAGAACGGCGAACAGCGCAGACCAATCCTGCTGCAAGTCAACTGATCCGAAAGAGGTGTACATGATTCGGATAACTACCGCGAATGCAGAGGCTTTCGACGCGGTAGACAAGAACGCGGCCACGGGCGTCGGTGATCCCTGGTAAACGTCAGGAACCCACATCTGCCAGGGGACAACCGCCATCTTGAAGGCAAAACCTGCCACGATCATCACGACAGCGAACAAAACACCGTAGCTACCGAACGGCACACTAGAATCGACCGGGAGGTCGTTGAGCCTCACGAGGATGGCCGCGAGGTTTGTGGTTCCTGTGTAGCCATAGATGAATACGATTCCGTAGAGCAGCACTGCAGAGGCAACCGCCGAAAGGATGATGAACTTCAAGCCGGCTTCCACCGAAAGGTTGTCACGACGGAATGCGGCAAGTGCGGCGGCGGGCAGCGCGGTCAATTCCAGTGCAACGTAGATTGAGATGAGTTCACGGGCGCTTACCAGCAGAAGCATGCCGGTGACGGACAACAGCACCAGAGCGATGAACTCCCCTTCAAACTCTTTCAAGCGTTCGATGTACTGGACCGAGCCAATGATTACTGTGGCAGTGATGCCAAGAAGCAGGAAGTGGAAGAACAGTGCAAAGCGGTCTGCGACTATCGAGCCAAACAGGCCGCTGGTAGCCGTGGTGTCACCCACCACCCCAAACCAGATGTTCAACGAGAAGAGTAGCGGCAACGCAAGTAGGCCAACTGCCAGATACGCGAGCGTACGTTTGTTGCTGATAAAAAAGTCAGCAAACACGATGGCGATGGCCACACCGGTCATCGCTATCTCAGGCGACAGCAGCCACAGGTCCTGAACTGTCATCAGCGGATCGCTGCCTCGATTCCCAGTTTGAATGTGTCAGTAATAACGGACGGCCATATGCCGACTACAAAAATCGGAATAGTCAGCGCCATAACGGCAATCATGTCTACCCAGTTGGCGTCAGTGAGCTTTTCATAGCTCTCCTCGGACATTCCACCAGCCTGGGGACCGGGTCCGAAGAACGTGCGCTGGACCATCCACAACGTGTACCCCGCAGCCAGGACGACACCAAATGCTGCGATGCCAGTTGCCCATGGCCAGACCGGGAATGTACCCAGGAATATCGTGATCTCGGCGACGAACCCGGAAAGTGATGGCAATCCCAAGGATCCGAACCCGGCGATGATGAAGAAAATTGCGATTAGCGGCATCTTACGTGCCAACCCACCAAGATGTGGAATGTGGCGAGAATGCGTGCGTTCGTAGGTAAGGCCGACCATCAGGAACGCAAGTCCTGTAATCGTGCCGTGGGTGAACATCTGCAGTGCGGCCCCGTTCAACCCGGCCTGCGAAAGCTTGTCTGCGGAACTGCCGACAGCGGCGACACCCAGCATCACAAATCCCATGTGAGACACCGAACTGTACGCAATGAGACGTTTCATATCAGTCTGCTGAATCGTGACTATCGCACCGTAAATCACGCTTATTACAGCAAGAACTGAAAGGAACCCCGCAGCATCGTGGATGGTGAATCCCTTCGTCTCCTGGAAGAAGCCCAGATTGATGCGCAGAAGGCCATAACCGGCCATCTTCAACAGAACACCGGCAAGCATCACAGACACGGCCGTCGGTGCGTCAGTGTGAGCATCCGGCAGCCAGTTGTGCAGCGGCCACAGCGGCAGCTTAACGGCAAATGCAACCAGGAAGAAGCTGAAGATCAGGGCTGCTGGAGCGATGAGGTCTACACCGGCAATCAGATCTGGAATACCAACGATACCTGCTTCAGGTATCGAGACCATCGCAAATGTTCCAACGCCTTGCGAGAGGAAGAGTGCAAGTATTCCCACCAGCATGAAGGCGCCACCGAAGAGGGTGAACAGCACGAACTTCATTGCGGAGTATTTTGGACGTCCTGAACCCCAGATCGAGATGAGCATGTACATCGGGATGAGTTCAAACTCGAAGAAGACAAAGAACAGCAGTAGGTCGAGGGAGACGAACACACCCATCACTGCCGATTCCAGCATCAACAACCAGAAGAAATACTCTTTTATCCGGTGCTCAACACGCCACGAACCAAACGCCGCAGCCATGCCCAGGAATCCGGTGAGAAGCACGAGAGGGGCGCTCAGGCCATCGACACCTAGCAGGTACTGGGCCCGCAAAGCGTCAACAGGGATCCATCCTGTGATCTGATCAACAAACTGCACGCCGCCAACTGTCCGGTCATACGATACGAATACGATGATCGAAAGGAGCAGCGTGACTGTTGCTACGCCAATTGCGCTCCATCGAACTGCCTGTTTGTTTTTCAGGGTCAGCGCGATAACGACCGCTGCTACGGCCGGGAGGAAAACTGTGACGGTAAGCAAACCGTTGAACATCAGTTGCGTACCACCTCAGGCATCACTGGTTGTCCGTGCTTAGAAATCACTCTCTAGTTCCCCCACACCAGCAACGCGAGCAGAGCGGCAACAACGCCGATCGCCATAATCGCGGCATAAGTCTGTGTCTGACCGCTCTGGACGTTTGCGAGGCCTCGCCCTACGTTCGCAGTCAGTTTCGAGAGTTGGACATTCACGTTATCGATCCACGACACGTCGAACCACGCGAAGAATCGAACTACTCTTGCATAGAACACGCGAATCACGAGTCGATCTTCATAGAGTTCGTCGAAGTAATACTTGCGGAAAAGCAGTTTATGAACGGTGGGCAGTCGCCTACCCATAGCCGCGGGAGATACTGAACCGGTTATGTACATCGAGTAGGCAAGCAGGATGCCTCCCACTGCCAGGACAGTTGATATCACTGCCGTTGGTAGAGAGAATTCCGGGGCTGCGCCGGCCTCGACAGCGTCCGGCAGGTGACTCGTTTCTGCATGGCCGTCATCTACTGCTTCTTCACCGTGACCACCGGTAAACACGTTCACGTTACGTTCTGTCACAAACGTGGCAAACGAGTGTTTCTTGATAGGGCCAAGGTCAAACAACGGGTTTACGAGGAAGCCAATCACAATAGCGAGCGAGGCCAGAACAACCAGCGGAGCGACCATCACCCAGGGTGATTCCTGCCTGTGAGTGTGCCCCAGTCCTACCGGCATTGGAAGATTGTTCTTCTTAGCGTCCTCGGCCTCAGCCTCTGCTCCACCCTTGTATTCGCCGTGGAACGTGAGGAAGATGGCACGGAACATGTAGAACGCCGTCATAAGCGCGGCGGTCAGGCCAAGAATCAGCGCTACCCATCCAATAGTTGAACCGCGCTCAAAAGCACTGGCCAGCAATTCGTCCTTGGACCAGAACCCTGAGAACGGGAAGATCCCCGCAAGCGAAAGGCTGCCTATCACCATCGTCCAGTAGGTCCACGGCATGTTCTTCCGAAGACCGCCCATGTACTTCATGTTGAACGTACCGGAGGCATGGTGGACTGAACCTGAACCCAGGAACAACCCGGCTTTGAAGAAGGCGTGCGTGAAAAGATGGAACAGTGCCGGGGCGTACGCGCCAAGACCGAGCGCCATCACCATGTAACCAAGTTGGCTGATTGTGGAATATGCAAGCACTCGCTTGATGTCGTTGGCGACCAGTCCCATCGAAGCTGCGAACACAGCGGTGACACCACCGATCAGCACGACAAGATCCATCATGTTCGAAGCGTGGAACAGTGGGAAGAACCTCGCCACCAGGAACACACCAGCAGTGACCATGGTGGCAGAGTGAATAAGAGCTGAGACAGACGTGGGACCTTCCATAGCGTCGGGAAGCCACGAGTGAAGTGGGAACTGCGCCGACTTACCTATGGCACCCATGAACAGTCCAAGTGAAATCCACGTGGCTACGCCAGCGGCTATCGCACCGGCTCCAACAGCCTCATACAGCGTCGGTATATCCAGGTATGACGGGTTGACGAAGTACAGGTAAAGGATGCCCAGCAGGAACCCGAAGTCGCCGAAGCGGGTCATCAGGAACGCTTTTTTGGCAGCGGCAGCGGCAGAAGGTCGTTCCATCCAGAAGCCGATCAGCAGGTACGACGAAACACCGACGAGTTCCCAGAAGACAAATAGCTGAACCACGTTACGCGCACTGACCAGGCCGAGCATCGAAGCTGTGAACAGCGCCATGTACGAGTAGTAGCGGGTGTATGACTTGTCACCATGCATGTACTGCTGCGAGTAGAACTGCACAACAAGGGAAACACCGCTGACAACGACGAACATAATTGAGGTCAACTGGTCCAACAGTATTCCGAACGTCAGGTCGAATCCCTGAACCGTTAGCCAGTTGTGAGGATCGTGGACCGCTGCGCCCTTGCTGGCCACTGATGCCAGTGCAAACAGAGAGAGGATAAATGACCCTGCGACAGCAGATATCGTCACCCAGCCGGCGACGCGTGTATCGGTGCCGATGAAGGCGCGCACCACCGTCCCGTTCAGCAGGAACGCTGCGACGGGCAGTGCGATGATCAGCCATGCCAGGGATTCAGAGAACAACTTCTACTCTTACAGCTTTCGGATTATCTCGTCGGCCACGTGCTCACGCCCCTTGGGGACCATGACTCTGAACGCAGACCGTTCACTCCAGTCCAAGATCTCGCCCTCAGGCAAGATCTTTGCGGGCAAGCCTTCTCCTTCGAGAAGGTTTTTCCACATCTCAGCAACCATCAAGTTCGGCGCTTTTTTGTAATCAATCCACATGTTTGTTCAGTTCGACCACGTTTCCGTGATTACCTGCGCATCTCCGCTACATCCGTTATCTCAACGGTCTCTTTGGTCCTGTAGAGAGCAAATATAAGCGCCAGCGCCAGTGCAGATTCTGCTGCTGCAACAGCAATGATGAACACGGCGAGTACATGACCGGTGAGCGCTGCTCGCACTTCATTGGCGGTGACGATCCCACCATCTGCAAGGCCAGCGGGAGGCGTGAAGCGGGAGAATGCAACAGCGGCAATGACCACGGCGTTGAACATGAGCTCAAGCGACATCAAAAGAGATATGGTGTTCCGGCGTGACAACACTCCGTACAGCCCAATTGCAAAGATGATTCCGGAAACCAGCAGGACGTGTTCGAGGGTCATTTAGCCACCACCTCTCGCTTCCGGCTCATTCCTGCGACCGCGCATGAGAGCGAGTCCGCCAATGAGAGAGGCCACGATGACGAGGCCGATGGTTTCGAACGGCAGGACAAATTCACGAACTAGCAACCCACCAATGGTTGGCGTGCTATCAGCAAGCACACCTGTCTGCGCTCGCTGGAGTGCCCATTCCGATGGTGCGGTGGTTGTGTCACCTGCATAAAGGTCCACGATCCTGCCGTCACCGGATGCATATTCTTCTTCCAGGAACTGCCCGGTTAGACCGGCAATGGCGTTGGGATCTTCCAGTGATGAGTTGAGTGTCCAGTTCGTGTTGTAGGCAACAACCGCTATTGCGGCGAGAACGAGCGCTGAAACTGTCACGGCGACGTATCGGCCACGATTGGGCTGACTGCCGTGCGACACGTCCGAGATCATCATGATCGAGAACGCTATCAGAATTGAGACGGCACCCACGTACACAAGTATCTGAACAACGCCGACAAACTCAGCGTTCAACAAGAAGAAAATCACCGCGACACCAACGAAGCTGAGCGCGAGGAACACTGCCGCTTTGAAGATGTCATGCAGCGTGACGACCATGATGGCCGCCGCTATGGTCAGCAGTGACGTCAGCCAGAAGGCTGCCGAGACTATTCCAGATGCTGTGAAGGCGTCGTTCAATTGCGGTTATCCACCCAGCGTTGTTTAACTTCGTCCGCGGACGGCTGTTCGTGCCGACCTGCGTCATGGTAATCGTCAATGCCTTCACCCTTGAACGGGTTGAATTCTCGCTCTTCAAACTGCGGTCGATACCAGCTTGAAGGGCGTTTCAGGTTGCTGCGAAGCTGATCGACGTCAATTACGAGGTTTTGGCGCTCATAGTTGCCGCGCTCAAACTGGCTTCCCATGTGGAGGGCGTCGTACGGGCATGCCTCAACACATAGACCACAGAACATGCATCGACCGGTGTCGATATCAAATACATCGATGCCGTAGCTTTCGCCTTCCTGTACATCTATTCCACCGGGGTGAGTGACGATCTTGATGATGCCAAGCGGGCAGTATTTAGCGCAGCTCGCACAACCAGTGCAGCGGTCTTCGAACCACGTGAACTCATTACCGCGGAAGCGGGTCGCCTGTTCGATGCGAACAGGAATGCTCCCCATGAACATGAGTGCCTTGAGTCCCTCACGAGGGTTGCTCGTGATGAACTTGATTGGGTTTACCCCGGCGTGTTTTGCAGCCTTTAGCAGCCAGACCCTGCGATCCGGGTACTGGACGGTGTGCGAGGAGCGAACGAAGTTTTTCATCGTCACGCCAAGGCCTTTGAGCAATCCCTGTCCTGGCATTAGTCCGCCGCTCCTTCCAGAGCTGCATCTTGCTCAGTGGCAACCGGGTAATCCGGCAAGTCTTCGCTTCCATCCTTGTTGTACGGCTTGGCCGCCAGCAGTTTGCCGATCAGGTAAACCGAAGGGAAGAACACGATCCAGTTAACAGCCGCCATGATTAGCAGCTCTCCCCTGCTGAACATTGACCCGTCCGCTTCAAGGTCTGACATGGCAGCGGTCAAGATTGCTGTGACAATCAGGTTGATCATCGTCAGTTCGAACAGGCCTTTCCATGCAAGGTTCAGGACCTGGTCGATACGCAAGCGGGGCCACGTTGCTCGAATCCAGATAATCACGAACAGTACGGCCACAACCTTCCCTGCAAACCACAGATGAGACGGAATTGGCTCGAATCCTCGCCATCCTGAAAGGAAGACTGTAGTGATGATTGCCGCACCAGCGATAGTAGCGGCCCATTCAGCAAGGAACAAAACACCGAATTTCATACTTGAGTAGTCGTTCAGGTGACCTGCCGCCAGTTCTGATTCGGCTTCTGTCAGGTCAAACGGTGTACGGCTCATTTCTGCCAGTGACGCAAGGAAGAACACGAGGAAACCCAGCGGCTGGACAATGATGAACGGAATGTCCTGCGCCGCAATTGTCCCACTCATGGACAGCGTGCCCGTGATCATCAGCACACCAACAAGTGACAGGGCCATCGGTATTTCGTAGCTGACCAGCAGCGCTACGGCACGTAAACCAGAGAAAATGGCGATGCGGTTTGATGATGACCATGCAGCCATGGCGATAGCAAGGCCACTGGCGGATGTGACAGCGATTACGAACAACAACCCAACGTTAATGTCAGCTACTACCGTGCCGATTCCGACAGGAATGACAGCGAACACGAGCAGCACCGGAACCACCATGATGACCGGAGCGAGGTTGAACAGGAATCGGTCTGCCTGGTCAGGGACGATGTCTTCCTTAAACATTGTCTTGATGGCATCTGCAACAGACGTCAGGGAACCCATCGGTCCCCATCGGTTCGGTCCAACTCGGTTCTGGAACCGCGCAAGAATTCTGCGCTCGCCCCAGATGAGGGCAAGGACGCCCCCCAGTGCACCGTTGATGAATATGTTTGCCAGTACAAACGCGGTAATCGCAAATGCGAGCCATTCCAGCCCGCTCGGCAGGAAACCTGCGTCGTAGCCGCGCACAGCACAGCCGTCACTTCCACCCGCGATGTAGCAGTAGATGTTTCGGAACAGTGAATTGTCGAGGAAACCGTCGGTCACCGGTCCACCTCACCCATGTTCAGGTCAACGCTACCAAAGCTTACAAACAGGTCACCCATCAGGGTGCCGACGAGCATCTCTCGAAGCAGTGTCAAGTTGATCAGCGAAGGTGCGCGCACGTGGCAGCGGTAAGGAGATATTCCTCCGTCAGACACGAGATAGAAACCCAGCTCGCCCTTTGAGCCCTCAATGGCACCGTAAGCATCTCCAACTGGCGGTCTGACAAGGAACGGAACATCATCGTGCTTCGGACGTACAGGCCCCGGCTCCATCTGGTCCAAGCACTGCTCAACAATCTTGATGCTCTCACGTACTTCCTGGATACGCACCCAGTACCGTGCAAAGTTATCCCCGGCTTTGTGCAGAGGCCGGTTGAACGTCACTCGGTCGTAGTACTCATACGTGTCGCGGTGTCGCAGGTCCCAGTCAACACCGGACGCACGCAGCATCGGCCCGGTGATAGATGCGTTGATCGCCGTTTCAGGTGTCAACACAGCCACACCCTTTGTACGAGCGAAGATGATCTCGTTTCCGGTCAGATAATCCTCAAGCTCATCGACACGGTGGGGAAGCGTTTTCAAGAAGGAACGAAGTGCAGGCTCGAATTCCTTCGGAGCGTCCATAAATACGCCACCGGGCCTGAGGTACGAGTTTGTTATGCGTGCGCCGCAAAGCATCTCGAACATAGAGAGAATTGACTCTCGTTCACGCATGGCATACGTGAGCGGCGTACCCCACGAACCAAGGTCCTGCAACAAGAAGCCGATTGCCACCATGTGACTGGCAATTCGTTGCAGTTCAGCGGCAATCATGCGCAACCAGACACCGCGGGGTTCTGGCTCAATGCCGCACAGCTTTTCCACGGCGATCATATATGCCTGGTTGGACAGCATCGAGGACACGTAGTCCATGCGGTCGGTCAGCGTGACGACCTGCGTGTATGTGCGCTCTTCCGCCAGTTTTTCCG
>JAURLM010000011.1 GCA_030831265.1 Chloroflexota bacterium | reverse complement strand
TCGTGAAAGTGTTGTCTCATTGGATGGGATGCAAATTGCTCCCGTAATAATTCATCACCGTCATGTTCTTTCGCGCAAAGTCATGCTAGCCCGGTGGTAAGATTTGCGAGGGTCAGACTGTAGACCTGCATGCTGCCAGTCGTGTTTTGGGAATTCGAACTCAAGGGCAGCCCTAAGATTTTCGTAAACCGCGGTTGTCCGCGGTAAAGAGGATGTCAACATGGCAGGACCAGCTCCCGGCGTCGCATACAGCATTACGGTCAGGGCAGAATACCCGAACAACCCGGGCATGCTAGGACGGATCACTTCGGCAATTGGTGAGGCTGGTGGCGATGCTTCGGCCATCGACGTCGTGTCAACGGCGCGCGGAGTGATCGTTCGTGATCTGACCATCAACGCTCGTTCGATCAAGCACGGTGAAGAAATTGCTGCGGCCATCGGCAAGGTCCCTGATGTTCGTATCCGAACGGTCTCAGACCCCACGTTCCTGCTGCATCTTGGCGGCAAGATCGAGATGCGTAGCAAGGTTCCGGTCAATACCCGTGATGATATGTCCAAGGCTTACACGCCGGGTGTCGGCCGTGTCTGCATGGCAATTCACGATGACCCTAACGCTGTCTGGTCGTTGACTGGAAAAGGCCACACGGTTGCCGTCGTAAGCGATGGCAGCGCCGTGCTCGGACTCGGGAACATCGGTGCCGCCGCATCCATGCCGGTTATGGAAGGCAAGGCCCTGCTGTTCAAGCAGTTTGGTGGCGTGGATGCATGGCCCATCGTTCTTGACACGCAGGACACGGAAGAAATCATCCGAATTGTTAAGGCGATAGCACCGGGTTTTGGCGGCATCAACCTCGAAGACATCAGCGCTCCGCGTTGCTTTGAAATCGAAGAACGCCTGAAGAAAGAGCTCGATATCCCAGTCTTTCACGATGACCAGCATGGGACGGCAGTTGTCGTGCTGGCCGGCGTGATTAATGCCCTCAAGATTGTCAAAAAGAAGCCAGAAGACCTGAAAGTGGTCGTGGCAGGTGTTGGTGCTTCCGGTACGGCATGCACCAAGATTCTTCTGTCATACGGCGTTACAAACATCATTGGCTTTGACCGTAACGGTGCCCTGTCGCGAGATCGTGATTACGGTAACAACACGATGAAGTCCTGGTATGCAGAGAACACGAACCCGGATAACTTCACCGGAGATCTTTACGCAGGTATGAAGGGTGCAGACGTGTTCCTGGGTCTTGCGGGACCAAACCTTGTCTCCACCGAGCAGGTCGCCACAATGGCGAATAACGCCATGGTCTTCGCCCTGTCCAACCCAGACCCTGAAATCTGGCCAGAGGACGTGCCTGAGAACGTGCGTATCATGGCTACCGGCCGAACTGACTACCCGAACCAGGTGAACAACTCGCTCTGTTTCCCGGGTCTTTTTGCCGGTGTCCTGGATGTCCGATCCAAAGAGATCAACGATGAAATGAAGATTGCGGCAGCACAGGCAATCGCCGGGGTTATCCCAGAAAACGCGCTATCCGAAGACTTCATCATTCCGAGTGTGTTCGATGAGCAGGTGGCTATCCGGGTTGCTGAAGCTGTGGCGAACAAGGCTCAGGAGACGGGTGTTGCTCGTCGCAGACGCCGTCGTCCAAACGATGATGACGATACAGCGTATGCGACTCGTCGCCTGGCGATTAACTGATTAATCGTGGTTAACCAGACCGCAGACGCCATCGTGATTGGTGGCGGTATCGCTGGATGTGCTGCCGCTTACTTTCTGGCGCGTGAAGGACGTTCAGTCACGCTCATCGAGAAAGATGCTGTGGCTTCGCACGCGTCAGGCAAGGCGTTTGGAGAACTGCTTCCGGAAATCGTACGTGACGCGAATGACCCCACGGCTGACATTGTGCGCGGGTCACTTGCGACGCACAGGCTTTTAGGGGAGCAACTCGCCGAACGGGTTAGAGCGGTGCGACGCGAGAAAGCCGCGGTACTTGTGGCTGACAGCGATCACCTGGCTGACCAGTATCGGCAGCTTTACCGGAACAACTCAGATCTTATTGGTGATGTGCGGTGGCTTGAGCATGGAGAGTTGAGTCACATTGAGGCGAGAATATCTCCAGAGGTACGAGGTGGCCTGTATCTCGGAGACGCAGCCGAGATTGACCCCCACCAGTTCACCAGCACACTTTGGCAGGCTGCCGAGCAGGCAGGCGCAGTGCTTGTGAATGCCGAAGTGCTGGATATACGTGATGATGGCCCCAATGGAGCGACCGTCTCAACTGGAACGAGCAGCTTCACGGCGCCTGTTGTCGTTGTGGCGGCAGGGCCGTGGTCTGGGGCGTTGTTGCAGCGAGTAGGTATTACGGTTCCAGTTGAGCCGTTGAAGGGCCAGATAGTTCGGCTTGAAGTGCCAGCCACCGAGATGAGAGTTTCACTGTGGTGGGGTGGTGACTACGCCACATCGAAGCCGGATGGACTGTTCTGGTGCGGAACCACGGAAGAGCGGGTTGGTTTCAATGAAGAGCCGACACAGGCAGCTCAGGACAGTATCATCGCTTCCGCAGCGCGAATATTGCCGTTTCTTGCACAGGGAAAAGTCATCAGGCACACAGCTTGCCTGCGACCGGTAAGTGGTGACGGCATGCCGGTAATCGGTCGCTTGAATAACGAAAGTTCGATTGTTGTCGCTACAGGTGGCGGACGTAACGGCATGGTTCTTGGTCCGGGTCTCGGACGTTGCGCTGCCGATATTGCTACAGGTCAGAAACCATCTTTCAATGTCTCAAGGCTCGGTCCGTCTAGGTTCCTGCGATAACGTGAGATTGATTCACCGGGCCGGGGAGAACGGTATTCTGCGGATGCCTCGTATCCTGCGCCTGTGGCGTATCCCATTCTTGTCATCACCGGAATCAATGACTCAGGCGCCATCTACAGAACGCGTAAAGCGCGAAAAAAACGAACGAGCGATGGCTCAATTGCCTCTGCCGGGAATGGCGATTCCTGTTGTTCAGGTTCCGTTTGATCCGCATGAACTGATACGAGAGACATTCAAGTCGTTAGCTCCCGGCGGCACAATGCCTGGCATCGAAGTTTCCCGACGCATGATGCGTACGCTCGGCTCCTTCACACCGTCAAAGAACGTGATTCGACTTTCGGCGCGGTTGCTTGCACTGGGAACAGCCGCCGAACAGAAACAGGTTGCCCTGCATGAAGTCGCTCACGCTATCGTCCATCACAGGGTTCCGAAAGCCAGCGCGCATGGCCGAGAGTTTCGAGCTGTGTGTAAGGAACTCGGCCTTGAGCCGCGCCGGTTTGTAGATATAGATCATTCTGCATGGCGACAACGATTGCGGTTCGCCGTTAAATGTCCCGGCTGCGATGGCGCTATCCTGCGCCAGAAGCGAGTCCGGCGCGTGCGTTGCGAGTGTGGCGTGGCGGTCAAACCGAAAACGTGGGCTGCGGTGGCCGTGACCGAAACGGGCGTGAAGCCGGTTTAGAGGGTTTGCTGCCACTGGAAGTAGCGTGCAGAGAAAGGAGAATAATCTTGCACAGTAATGAGCTGCTGAAGGATGCATTTACCCTTGTGCGCGAGCTGGTTCACACAGCAGCAACCGGGATCGATAGCGCAAAGCTGACCTACCGACCTGAGCCGGGCGCGAACAGCATCGCGTGGCTCGTCTGGCACCTGACGCGCATTCAGGATGACCATGTGTCAGAGATTGCAGGCCTGGAACAGGCCTGGGTCACTGACGGCTGGGCACAAAAATTCGGGATGGAACCTGACCCGGAGAACGATGGTCGTGGCCACGGCCCGGAACAAGTTGCGGCGATTGCACCGGATGACCCTGAACTGCTTATCGCTCACCACAACGCGGTTTCTGACCGAACGTTCAGATATCTGGAAACAGTTGATGCCAGTGAATTAGACAGGATTATTGACTACTCATACGACCCGCCGGTGTCAGTTGGAGTGCGCCTCGTAAGCGTCATCAGCGACAACATTCAGCATGCAGGCCAGGCACGGTATCTGAGAGGTATCGTCGACCGTATTTTGTGACCTTTTGTGGATTGCCGGTCAGCGGGGGCGGTGATATTCTCAAACAGAATTGAGACGACTGCTTGTCGAGACCTTTAATACCAGTCCCGTGAGGCTGGCAAGGATTCGGAAGCGTCAGCGTCCCGCTGTGTTCGGCGGGCCTCTTGCGCACACCCTTGCCACTGACCGGCAAGGGTTTTTTGTTGGCGCAGATATTTCCAATACACGCGGTGCGCCGCGATGGCTGAGTCCATCGAGCGCGTCGTACTCACACCGGATGAAATTCGCCGTGCGTTGGCTCGGATTTCCCATGAAATCCTTGAGCGAAACGCCGGAGATCACGGGTTAATTCTCGTTGGAATCCAGACCCGTGGCGTCTACATTGCCCGTCGCCTTGCAGCCAACATTGAGCAATTCGAAGGTTTTGCTCCTCCTGTAGGTTCTCTCGATCCTCGCCTCTACCGTGACGATCCGGAACAGGCGTCCGTCCACCCGGTTCGACCGACATCTATCCCGGTTTCACTTGAAGACCGTCCGGTTGTTCTTGTCGACGACGTGCTATTCACTGGCCGTACGGTGCGAGCCGCCCTCAATGCACTGTCTGATTTCGGACGTGCCAGCCGAATCCAATTTGCAGCGCTGGTTGATCGTGGCCACCGAGAACTTCCGATCAGGCCAGACTTCGTTGGTAAGAACATCCCAACCGCCCATGATGAACGAGTACATGTGAAGCTGACCGAAGTGGATGAGATTGACCAGGTTGACCTTGTCAGGCTGTCACCAGTAGGAGCAGGGGCATGACTTCGCCAGGAAAGACAGAAGTGACACAGGGGAACCCTGCATCGACCCCGGATGAGCAGGGCATCGCTAGCAGTGAGGCAACAGCACCAGCGCTCAGGCACTTGCTGGACATAGATAGCCTGTCTCAGGCTGACGTCACCGCGATCCTGGATAGCGCCGAAGGGATGCTGGAGGTGTTGGGGCGTGATGTAAAGAAAACTCCCGCCTTGCGTGGCAAGACAATCGTGACGGTGTTCTTTGAGAACAGCACGCGTACCCGAATCTCCTTCGAAGAAGCCGGAAAGATTCTCGGCGCTGATGTCATTAACGTCTCAGTTTCAGCAAGCAGTGTCAGCAAAGGCGAATCTCTATACAACACGGCGCTCACTTTGCAGGCGATGCAGGTGGATGCGCTGGTGATGCGGCATCCACATTCCGGAGCGCCGCATTTTGTCGCCCGGCATGTCAACGCCCCTGTAGTTAATGCCGGCGATGGAATGCACGCTCACCCGACACAGGCGTTGCTCGACCTGTTCACTCTGCGCCAAAAGCTAGGCGACCTGAACGGCAAACGCATCACGATAGTTGGCGATGTTCTTTACAGCCGCGTAGCGCGGTCAGACATTCTTGCGCTGACCATGATGGGCGCTGAAGTCATCGTATGCGGCCCGCCAACTCTTCTCCCTGTGGGATGGAAACCTGGAAAGAGTCCGGCTGAATACGGTTACGAGGATGTGAAGATCATCGGTGATGTCGACGAGGCAGTGACCGGTGCTGATGCGGTGATGACGCTGCGTATCCAGCGAGAGCGCCAGGATGCCGGACATCTACCGGATATGCGCGAATACTCCAATCGCTACGGAATCAACCGCCGCAGGCTTGCCCTTGCAAAACCTGGGGCACCACTCATGCACCCGGGGCCAATGAATGAAGGTGTTGAGATCAGTTCGGAAGTAGCGCACGGTGCGCAGTCCGTGGTTGAGCAGCAGGTGAGGAACGGTGTGGCGGTCCGCATGGCCGTGCTTTACATGCTCTGCTCACGGGGCAAAGAACAGTAACCGGAACAAGACACATGACATCAAACCGCACAGTGATACGAAACGGACGTGTGATCGACCCGGCACAGGGTATCGACCGCGTTGCCGACGTCTTGTTTTCGAATGGTCGCATCGACGAAATCACAGGTGCACCACTGGCTACGATTCCTGAAGGCCATAGCGTGATTGACGCCTCAGGATTGGTCGTTGCGCCGGGGTTTATAGACCTCCACACACATCTGCGTGACCCCGGTTACGAATGGAAGGAAACGCTGGAGTCTGGCACCAGGGCGGCTGCACGGGGCGGTTTCACCACTGTGTGTGCGATGCCGAACACGGACCCCTGCCAGGACAACGCAGCGATCATTGAAGATGTGATTCGGCGCGCCGAACGGGACGCAATTGTTCGCGTGCTACTCATAGGAGCGATCACCAGAGGTCGGCATGGTAAGACGCTTGCCCCTATGGGTGAGATGGCGGATGCCGGTGTCATAGGGTTCTCAGATGATGGCGATCCCGTTGAAGACTCAAACGTTATGCGACAGGCGCTGGGTTACTCTTCCTCGCTTGGCCTACCCATCATCAACCACGCCGAGGAACGATCACTTGTGCGCGGCGGCGTGATGAACGAGGGCCATGTAGCAACTCGGTTAGGCCTCCCCGGTGCTCCTGCCAGTGCCGAGGCAGTGATGATTGCGCGTGACCTCGAACTGGCAGCGTTGACCGGTGGAAAGCTGCATGTGCCTCATGTTTCGACTGCCGCCAGTGTCGAGCTTGTAAGGGCAGCGAAGGCACGTGGGATTGATGTCACGGCAGAAGTTACCCCGCATCACCTGACACTTTCAGATGCCTGGGTTTACGGAATGCATGGTGAGGTGCCTGACGTTATTTCTCCGACGGCGTACGACACCAACACCAAAGTGAACCCGCCGCTTCGATCTCGTGCTGACATTGAAGCGGTTATCGCGGCATTAGTCGATGGCACCATTGATGTCATCGCCACCGACCATGCCCCTCACGCCGCAACCGACAAAGTATGCACGTTCAACGAGGCTGCACACGGCATCAATGTGCTCGAAACAGCGTTCGCACAGGTGATGCAGCTTGTACACGCCGGGACCATCTCGCTCCCGGATTTGATCGCCCGTCTGACCTCTAGGCCTGCGGAAATACTCGGTAAACAGACAGGGTCGCTGGTCAAAGGATCTGCCGCGGATATTGTCCTGCTTGACCCCGGTGTTGCATGGACAGTGTCAGCTCAGGATTTTGTGTCGCTAAGCCGGAACACTCCGCTTGATGGGGTGACCTTGAAAGGTCGGGTTTCGGCAACCTTATTCGGAGGACGCGTCGTGTGGGATGCACGGGCGACCACCGCAGGAGTTTTGTCGTGACAGGAGTTGTCGAATTGCACAGTGAAGGATGCCGCAAGTGACAGAGATACGCGGCCCGGTCAGACTCGTCCTCGAAGACGGGTCATCTTACGAAGGCATCAGGCTTGGTGCTGAGGGTGAGACTACCGGTGAAGTGGTGTTCAACACCTCGATGACTGGTTACCAGGAGATGCTGACCGACCCGTCTTATGGCGGCCAGATTCTTGTGCCAACCTACCCGCTCATTGGCAACTACGGCGTAAATGATGCCGATGTTGAGTCCCGACGTATCCAGGTACGTGGATTTGTAGTGCGTGAAGATTGTGACCAGCCGAGTCACCCACTGTCAGAAGGCACTATTCACCAGTACTTGATGGAGAACGGTGTCGTGGGGATTTCCGGGGTCGATACCCGTGCCGTGACGCGCAAGCTTCGGTCCCATGGCGTGATGATGGGCATCATCACGGCTAAGACCGTTGATGAGGCACTCGAATCTTTGAGGTCCGCCCCTCGGTACGGTGAATTCGACGTTGTCCACGACGTTAGCACCCGCAAGAGCTATCACTGGGATGGTGATGCCGGTGAGAAGTCACGCGCATTCGCTGACCTGACCCGCCGCGCATGGCACTCCCGCGAACACTGGTCTGAAGCTGAAGATGGGTTGGCAGGTTTGGATCCGACTCAAGTTGAGGATGCTGAGGCATCTGCGTCGCAGGTCAACGGCCGGTCTGGTAAGGGGCAGCTTCGGATAGTCGTCAATGACTATGGCGTGAAGCTGAATATCTTGCGGTCACTGCGCGCCCGGGGCTGTGATGTGACCGTCGTACCGGACGATGCTTCTGCGAAAGATGTCATGGCACTTGAACCGGACGGTGTCTTGCTGTCACCGGGACCGGGTGACCCGGTCTTTCTGGCAGCGGCAGTTGAGACTGCTAAGAACCTGATCGGAAGCGTTCCGTTAATGGGTATCTGCCTTGGTCACCAGGTCGTTGCAAGGGCACTGGGCGCGGACACGTTCAAGCTGCATTTCGGACATCGTGGTGGTAATCAGCCGGTAAAGGACCTCGAATCGGGACGTGTTTACATAACGGCCCAGAATCATGGTTATGCGGTAGACGGAGAAAACCTGCCTGCTGATGTGAAGGTGAGTCACATCAACCTGAATGATGGCACTGTGGAAGGGTTGCGGCATGTTTCTCTGCCGGTGATGACCATCCAGTACCACTCAGAGGCTTCACCGGGGCCGCACGATAGTGAATACCTGTTCGACCGCTTCGTGGACATGGTGCGTTCGAATTCAAAAGCAGGAGCTGTAGCTGCCGCTAGAACCACCAACTGACAGCGCGAAATCCGTGAACGCTATGAGTGATGCCTCTTGCTACCGGTATCACCTCGACTCAAGAACAACAAAATGTCACCGTCTGCAACAGCACTGTGACAACTGGCTACAAACACAACAGACCTCAATAACTGCATGACCACAACACCTTCTCCACGACAAAAAGTCCTCGTAATTGGCTCCGGCCCAATCATCATCGGGCAGGCCGCCGAATTCGACTACGCAGGGACCCAGGCCTGTAAATCTCTTCGCGAAGAGGGCGTTGAGGTTGTGCTGGTCAATTCGAACCCTGCAACGATCATGACTGACGAAGACGTTGCGGACCGCGTCTATATTGAGCCGCTGACCGTTCCTGTTCTTGAGCGGATAATTGCGACCGAGCGCCCGGATGGAATACTCGGCACGCTTGGTGGCCAGACGGGTCTGAACCTGGCAGTTGAACTGGACAAGGCCGGGATTCTTGCAAAATACAACGTCAAAGTCCTTGGCACGCCGATCGCCAGCATTGAAATGGCGGAAGACCGCGACCTCTTTCGTGACCTCATGTCACGGCTTGGCGAACCAGTCCCCCCATCAGAGGCAGTCGGTACTGTCGCTGGTGCGGTTGAGGCCGCTAACAAGATTGGTTACCCGGTAGTGGTACGTCCTGCCTACACGCTTGGTGGAACCGGCGGCGGTGTAGCGCGGAACGAAACGCAGCTACGCCGTATCGCTCACTCCGGTATCACCGCATCACGCGTAGGGCAGGTTCTGATCGAGAAATCGTTGCTCGGCTGGAAAGAGGTCGAATACGAAGTAATGCGTGATGGCGCAGGTAATGTCATCACAATCTGCAATATGGAAAACCTTGATCCGATGGGCGTCCATACTGGCGACTCCATCGTGGTTGCACCGAGCCAGACACTTAACGACAAGGACTACCAGCGCCTTCGCACCGCATCCCTGAACATCATCACTGGACTCGGAATCCAGGGCGGTTGCAACGTGCAGCTTGCGTACCGGCCGGGGGCTGATGTCGCCGCTACATTGCCACCTATCGACCCCGACGACCCGATGTACTACGTGATTGAGGTCAACCCGCGCGTTAGCCGATCATCTGCACTCGCATCTAAAGCGACTGGTTACCCGATCGCCCGTGTTGCAGCCAAGATTGCCCTCGGAAAGACTCTCGACGAAATACCGAACGCGGTTACACGCAAGACAACTGCCGCATTCGAGCCTGCCCTCGACTACTGTGTTGTAAAAATCCCGCGCTGGCCGTTCGACAAGTTCCCGACCGGAGACCGTTCACTGGGTACGCAGATGAAGGCAACCGGTGAAGTGATGGCCATTGACCGTAGCTTTGAATCGGCTTTGCAAAAAGCGGTGCGCTCACTGGAGAACGGTCGCGGTTCCCTGCGATGGGAGAATCGCTCATGGGGTAAAGATGGACCGCCGGACCTTGATGCTGATGATGACAGGATCTGGAAACTGACGGCCGCTATCAGGAACGGCAAGACTGCCGAGGATGTTTCCCGCATCACAGGAGTCGATCCGTGGTTCACCCGTGCTATCGAACGCATCGTGAAAATGGAGCGCCGGTTGCTTGCGGAAGACCTGACT
>JAURLM010000128.1 GCA_030831265.1 Chloroflexota bacterium | reverse complement strand
GATCAGAACGATGGTCGCCAGGGGATCAGCTATATCCCATCGACTCAACAGGTCACCGAATGAATGGGCTGCCACTGGGCCTTGCGACTCTGGCATCTTAATTGGGCCTTCTCTGCTGTGTGTTGAAGAGCCGGAAAGGGCTGGCCAACAGGTGTCCATGAATGGTCAAAGGCCGTGCAGGAAGAATCTTAGACGTTAGTATCCGACGCCGTGGTGTCTCTGAAGCAGCAAAATGGCAAGGAACACAGCCACTCCAAGGATCATGGCTGCCGTGAATATCCAGCCATAGTATTTGCGCTCAAACCGCAGGTGCATGAAGAAGGCGACGACCAAAACGAATTTCACGACTGACAGGGCAATCATGATGGCGTTTCGGCCAGAGTCTCCAAAGACTTCCACCGTGAACAGGCGCCATTCCAGGAATGTGAAGACTGAAAGAATTGCCGCGATGACCAGATAGCCGCGTACGGAGGCGTGAGATACGCCAGCGTAGGTCACCCAGTCAAATACCTGCCTGAGCCATGGACCACCAATAGGACCTTCGTAAGGAGGGTCTGGCTCCTCTTGAGGGGTCTTCGGCAGGTTCCACCAGCCATTACCGTCATGGGTTAGCAGTTCGGGGGTTTTGTTCTCTTCAGCCATGCTTATCAGACGACTCTCAACTTAGTGCGGTTAACCGTGTGGCCCAATGAACGGCGGTGCTCCCGGAGGTGCTCCATCGTTCGCCGTCACGAGGTATACGACGGTGAAGATCACGATCCATACGATGTCGACGAAGTGCCAGTAAAGACCGGCGATTTCAAGGTCGAGGGAGTTGTCACTGCGAAGTGTTCCCTTGAAGTGACCGAATAGCAGGAACAGCAGCCACAGGATTCCAATAGTTACGTGTGCTCCATGGAAGCCCGTAAGTATGAAGAATGTAGTGCCAAACAGGTTTGTGACCGGCGTCAATCCTTCGTTGACGAAGGTGTAGAACTCAACCACCTGGAAGCCGATGAACACTATTCCAAGAGCGGCTGTCACAAATATCCAGAAGCGACCCGAAATCTTCGCCCCATCACGCACGTAGTGCAGAGCCAGCACCATAGAAAGACTGGACATCAACAGCACAAACGTCGAGACGGTCGTGATCGGGATGTCCAGGACATTTTCCGGGTACGGGCCAACGAGGCTGCGGTTGCGGTACACAAGGTACGTTGCAATGAACGTGCCGAAGAACATCACATCTGATGCCAGGAAGGCCCACATGAGAAGCTTGCGGTTGCTCAGCCCAGTCGACGTGTTGTACGTCGTGTCATGGACCTCTGCGTGGTATTCAGTTATCGCCTGATGCGCCAAGTTCGCCGTTCCAGTTGATTATGCCGTTTTCTCGGTCAGGAATTCCAAAATCTCAGTGATCTGCGCCGGGCGTCGGGTCATTCACCGGCTCAAGTGACCAGCCGAAGACGCCCCAGAGGCCAATAACTGCGCCTATAACGGTCAACCACAGCCCTGCCATCAGACCGGCGAGTCCAAGGGTCACGCCAAGGGACACCAGCAAGGGGTAGTAGGACATGTCCGGCAGGTGGATGCCATGACCGTGGTCATCGTCCGAACCACCTGAAGGAGCTTCCAGATGCAGGTCTTCCTGTGCACCTGAAGGCGCGTGGCCTTCTTCGTGCTCAAGCAGTTCCGGGTACTTCTGGTACCAGAAGTCGTCCCGGTGCTGGACCTGTGGAATGGTCTCGAAGTTGTAGTGAGGAGGCGGTGAAGGGATGGACCACTCTAGCGTCCGTGCGTCCCACGGGTCATTGCCCGCCATCACACGCTTCTTTCGGCTGTAGAAGACGTTGAAGATGAATAGCAGTATGCCGATCGCTATGACGAGTCCGCCTGCCGAAGCAATGGCGTTCAGGCTTTCCCATCCCTGGTCGGACGAGTACGTGAAGATGCGGCGTGGCATCCCGTCCATGCCGAGCCAGTGCATCGGTGCAAACTGCATGTTGAAGCCAAGCAGGATCGTGAACCACATGACCATGCCGATGCGTTCATTCAGCATCCAGCCAGTCATCTTGGGCCACCAGAAGTAAGTACCGCTGAAGATGGCCATCATCGCCCCACCAAAGAGTACGTAGTGGAAGTGAGCGACGACGAAGTAGGTGTCCTGCTGCTGGGCATCCGTTGGGGCAGATGCGTGCATAACGCCGCTCAAGCCGCCAATGGTGAACATAGCGATGAACGAAATGGAGAACAGCATCGCTACATTTAGCTTGATTGACCCCCTCACGAGAGTAGCCATCCAGTTCAGGATCTTGACTCCGGTCGGTATTGCAATCGCCATGGTAGAGATAGCAAAAGCTGAGTTGGCTGCAGGGCCGAGGCCGACTGTAAACATGTGGTGTGACCACACGAACCAGCCCATGAATGCGATGCCAATTCCTGAGAAGATCACGAAGTCGTAACCGAATAGCGGTTTGCGAGCGAACGTGGGGAGAACTTCTGAGACGATACCCATCGCAGGAAGAATCAGGATGTACACCTCAGGGTGTCCGAACAGCCAGAACATGTGCTGCCACAGGACAGGGTCACCACCCTTGAGGGAGTTGTAGAAGTTCGTGTCGTAGAGGCGGTCTGTGCCAATCTGGATCAGGGCTACACCAATGACCGGAATGGCAAGAACCAACAAGATCGATGTGATCAGCGTCATCCACGTGAACACTGGCATCTTGAACAATGACATGCCAGGGGCGCGCATGTTGAAGATGGTGACAATGAAGTTCAAACCGGCAGCAATGGATGCGATACCCAGGATGCTGAGGCCCAACGCCCAGTAGGTCATGCCGTGTCCGGGGTTGAACGCAATTCCGGAGTTTGGTGCGTAACCGAACCAGCCACCGTTAGGGGCTTCGCCGGTCAACCATCCTGCGTTGACCACCAGACCACCGAAGAGGAACAGCCAGAGGCTGAGCGAGTTCATGCGCGGGAAGGCAACGTCACGAGCACCGATCTGCAACGGGATCAGCCAGTTAAAGAATGCGGCACTTAGCGGCATGACGACGAGGAAGACCATCGTCGTTCCATGCATCGTGAACAGCTGGTTATACGTCTCTGCGCTAACAAGTTCACTGTCAGCCTGTGCCAGCTGAGCCCGGATCATCAACGCTTCAAATCCGCCGACCAACAACCAGAAGAACGAGATGATGCCGTACATCGTCCCGATGCGCTTGTGGTCGACCGTGCCGATCCAGCTCCAAATGCCGGTTTCGCTCTTTGGTCGCTTGAATATTCGCGGAAGTGTCAGTGTTGTGGTCGTCACAGGTTCTTTCCTGCTAGTTCAGCGTCTTGAGGTAAGCGATTAGTCCGTCGATTTCAGCATTCGAAAGAACGCCATCGAATTTAGGCATGACTGGCGAGAAGCCGTCTACGACGAACTTGCCCGGGTCGCGGATAGATTCACCGATGTACTGGTCCGCAGACAGACCGGGCACCCGGGTCTCTGCCCTTGTGGCTATTCCTGCGAGTCCGGGCCCGGTGCGCGTGTCGCTTCCAGTGCTGTGGCAACCAGAGCAACCGGCGGAAGCGAAGGCTGCCTTGCCAATTTCTACCGGGTCACCTGCAACAGGTGTCGGTACTGCATCAGCCTCTACTGGAACCAGGGACAACAGGTAATCAGCCAGGTCTGAAACCTGAGATGGCTCCAGGTTCGCAGTATGGTCACCCTTGGCCTGATAAACGGCAGCCAGCTCCTGCATTCGCGTTCCGGGCTTCATTGAGGACGGGTCTCGGATCCATTCAACAAGAGTTGTCTTGTTGAGTTCACGTATGCCTGCTGCGAGGGTGGTACGGGTTCCAAAATGGGTCAGGTTAGGTGCGCTGACAACAGATGGCACGTCGCCATCCTGCGTTGCCTTCACCCAGCCACTCCAGAGACCATCCTGTGTTGAGATCGCCTGTGCATAGCCACCGGCTCTGTAGCTGTTGGCCGTGTGGCAAGACGTGCAGTTGTTGTTAAAGACTGTCTGTCCGCGCTCCTCAGCTGAGCCGACTACTGGTGTTACCGGTGGGCGGCTCATGCTGGCAACCCACGCTTCGTATTGTTCCTGTGGCTCAGCAATCACGCGGAAGCGCATCAGACCGTGAGAGATGCCACAGAACTCAGCACACTGGCCATAGAAAGACCCTGGTTCGTCTGCGCGGAACCAGAGCTGGTTCACACGCGTTGGAACCATGTCTACCTTGCCGAAGAGTTGTGGAACCCAGAACGAGTGGATCACGTCCTGTGACTCAAGTTTGACAATCACGTTTGTGCCAACAGGAACGCGGAGTTCGTTGGCAGTAATGATCTCTTCGCCAGGGTAGCGGAATTCAAACCACCACTGGTGCCCGATGGCCTCGATGGTCATCGAAGGCTCATCAGCGGGTGGGGCCTTCAGATCCCAGAGTGTCTTGATAGTAGGAATCGCAATCGCAACGATGATCAGGGCCGGGATGATGGTCCATGTGATCTCAAGGCGGGTATTGCCGTGCGTCTGCTTCGGCATTTCGCTGTCGCTCTTGCGGCGGTACTTGAGGGTGATGAAGATGATTCCACCCTCGACCAGGACAAAAACCACAACAGCGATCCAGAAAATGAACATGAACAGGCTAGCCTGTCGTTCAGCAACGGGGCCGGCAGTTTCGAATGTGTCCTGTGGGTTGCCAGTACCACACGCTGCAATGAATGCAGCAGCTGCCGGGATAAGAGTCAGTAGGAGTTGTCTGCGCCGTATACGTGGCAGGAGATTGAAAAGCATCTAGTCTGCGAGCGGTTTCTAGTAGTTCTAAGCCTTAGATTGACGGGGCACAATAAACCTTGTGCATATTTTCGCAAGCCGGGTGAGGATAGCATTGGCTACTCTTGCCACGCAATGTTTTTGTGAGGAAAGTCTTCCCCAATATGAGGATTTTGTGAAGGTGTACGGGTTCCGAAACTACTTACAAGGATGATAGACGTGGACGAAATGCGTAAACGATTGGTGTTGGCGACACGAAACCCCGGGAAAGTTCGGGAGTTTCGCAGGATGTTAGGTGATTTGAAGGTTGATCTTGTTGGGCTTGATGCGACGGGCGTAGCGGATGAGGTGGCGGAGACGGGAAGTAGCTATGAAGACAATGCTGTCCTGAAAGCCGAAGGGTACGCAAAACTTACTGGAGAAATGGTTCTGGCTGATGATTCCGGGCTGGAAGTTGATGCACTGGATGGGCGTCCGGGTGTCCTGTCTGCTCGCTATGGCGGTCCGGGTTTGACAGATGAGCAGCGTGTTCAGAAATTGCTTGAGGAATTGAAGGATGTTCGCGGGTGGAAGCGGACAGCCCGGTTCCGGGCTGTGGTGGCGATAGCCGGTGCAGGTGTGCCCGGCGGCGTGCAGACAAAGGAAGGCGTCGTCGAAGGATCGATCGCTCACCAGCCAATAGGTAAAAACGGCTTCGGTTATGACCCGGTGTTCTGGATCGCATCGCAAGCCAAGACCACTGCTGAACTTTCTGGAGATGCTAAGGATGCATTGAGCCACCGTGGGGTAGCCGTCCGTAAGATGCTTCCAGTGTTGCAGCAGATACTAGGCTGATGTTCGCAATTGACCGATGAATCGAACTTACGCGTACGGCGGTAAACTTGTAGTCGTGAAAATCATTTGCACGGCGTCTGCGCCAGAATCTCATCCATGACCCAGCCGACTCAGCAATCCGGGGCTATGACACTGACCGACAAGTTCGGTCGGCCGATGCGCGACTTGCGAATTTCAGTTACGGATCGCTGTAACTTCCGCTGTACATACTGCATGCCGGCAGAAATCTTTGGTGACAGGTACGAATTCCTGCCAAAGCCGGAGATTTTGTCTTTTGAGGAGACAGAACGTCTAGCACGCGTCTTTGCAGGTCTCGGCGTGACAAAGCTGCGGATCACCGGCGGTGAGCCACTGGTTCGCGCGCAACTGCCTGCGTTAATAGAAAAGCTGGTTGGTATCGAGGGCATTGATGACATTGCCCTGACCACAAACGGCTTTCTGCTGAAGCAGATGGCAGGGGATTTGAAAGCAGCCGGGCTTGAGCGCATTACAGTCAGCCTGGACACGCTGGATGACGAGATATCAAAGAAGATGAGTGGCAGGCCGTACGGAGTCGGCCGTACGCTCGAAGGGATCGAGGAAGCGGTTCGGGTTGGCCTTAACCCGATCAAGATAGACACCGTTGTCCAGCGTGGCGTCAACGACCACACGATTGTCGACACCGCCCGGCATTTCAAGGGAACAGGCCACATCGTCCGGTTTATCGAGTTCATGGACGTCGGCAACCGGAACGGCTGGAAGCTCGAGCGCGTGGTGACGGCGAAAGAGATAATCGGCAAAATCTCCGCTGAGTTCCCGCTCGTGCCGTTGGAGCCAAATTACCGGGGCGAAGTTGCCACCCGGTATGCGTATGCAGATGGCACCGGGGAGATTGGCGTGATTGCGTCCGTCTCAATGCCGTTCTGTGGCGATTGCACGCGTGCAAGGCTGACGACGGACGGCCGGCTGGTCACCTGTCTGTTTGCCAGTGGCGGAACCGATCTCAAGAGTCTGCTCCGTGGCGGTGCGTCCGATGAAGACCTGGCTGCGGCTATTACGAAGGTGTGGTCGAACCGAGGCGACAGGTATTCAGAGTTGCGTGAGGCGAACACGAACTGGTCTGACAAGGCCGCCGGTAAAGACCGGAAGAAAATTGAGATGTACCAGATTGGCGGCTAGTTGTAGCCAGTCATCTTCGAGGCTGTCAGTTTGAGTACTGAGAAGACTGTCAGGGCATATTCAGATGGTTCGGCTATCGGTAATCCCGGTCCGGGCGGTTACGGCGCATTGTTGATCTGGAACGGCCAGGAAAAAGAATTTTCTGCCGGTTTCCGTATGACGACCAACAACCGGATGGAACTGCTGGGGGCGATAGTTGCGCTGGAATCGCTCAAACGCCGTTGCAGGGTGATTCTCAGTACCGATTCCCAGTATGTTGTGAACGGGATCGAAAAAGGCTGGGCCAGGAAGTGGCGGGCGAACGGGTGGCGCAGGAACAAGAAAGAGATGGCGCTTAACCCGGACCTCTGGTCGCGGTTGCTGGATGCCGTCGACAGGCATGATGTGCAGTTTGAGTGGGTTCGTGGTCACTCCGGGCACGTTGAAAATGAGCGGTGTGACGTGCTGGCTAACACAGCGGCACGAGAGAATCCGACACTGATAGACAAAGAGTTTGAGGCATCGCAGGCGGCAGGAAACTGAACATGGCTGAGGCGAACAAGCTATCCCATATTGACGAAACCGGCTCCGCACGCATGGTTGATGTTGGCGCGAAGAATGTCACTGAGCGCGTCGCGGTGGCGAAGGGCCGGGTGCTCATGAAGCCGGAGACGCTGCAGCTGATCCGTGAAGGCGGGTTTGAGAAGGGCGACGTGCTTGGCGTGGCAAGACTTGCCGGGGTGATAGCGGCAAAAAGAACCGCTGACCTGATTCCACTCTGTCACCCGATTCCCCTGACGCAGGTCACAGTTGACCTGGAAGAGATGGCTTCCGGTGAAGGAATCGAGATCACCGCAACGGCGCGTGCTGCGTGGAAGACCGGGGTTGAGATGGAGGCGTTGACTGCGGCGTCCGTCGCAGGGCTGACAGTCTATGACATGTGCAAGGCGGTTGATCGAGGGATGCGCATAGATGCCGTGCGGGTGGTGAGAAAATCCGGTGGAAAAAGCGGAGACTTTGTCGCCGAATAGGCCTGTACACCACGGCTTGTTCGGTTGATTTCACGTTGACCGAGACGAGTGACGATGGCTACTATTGAAGACTGGTCACCGTAATGGTCCGTGGCGATGTAGCTCAGCGGTTAGAGCGAACGCTTCATAAGCGTTAGGTCACAGGTTCAAATCCCGTCATCGCCACCATATTTCCAACTGTCTTCTCTCCTGGATGCCCAGTCTCATCTCCTCGGCACCAGGGAATATCGCGAAGATTCGCCACTGTCTGCTGGTTCCTCTTGCGACATTCGTGCTGTCTCCGGGTACAATTGGATGCTCGGGCGGTTAGCTCAGCTGGTTAGAGCGCTTGCTTCACACGCAAGAGGTCGAGGGTTCGAGTCCCCCATCGCCCACCACCAGACTTGTTGCACGGTTGCGCCCGCGGTCGGGCTACGGTGCTTTGACTGGATTGAGCCGAGGTGGCGAAACGGTAGACGCGCTACGTTCAGGGCGTAGTGTCCGTACGGACGTGAGAGTTCGAATCTCTCCCTCGGCACCACATATACCGGCGCTTGTAGCTCAGCTGGATAGAGCGCAGCCCTGCGAAGGCTGAGGTCGTGGGTTCGAATCCCGCCAAGCGCACCATATGCGTATTAATAAAACGGGCGAGCAGATTGGTGCTCGCCCGTTTTATTTGCCTGACAAAAAACCTTAAGTCAGCTGTGCCAGTCTCTGGAGACTTGCGTACAACTGCTTGAGTGAGGCATCAACTTCCGTTGAGCCTTCAGCAATCTGGCTGGCCTGGTCCCTTGCGTTGTCGAGCGATGCCGATACCTCTTCAGCTGCAGCCGAGTTTTGCTCTGAATACGCGGCAAACTGTTCGACTGCGCCTGCCACGGAGTTTTTCAAGCTGACCATTTCTGTTGCGGATGCGGCGTTCTCCTGTGATACAGCGGCCACGGACGTGACGGCATCGACAGCTTGCCGGGTCATCTCGTCCATTTCGGCTGAAGCTTCACCAATCTTGCTGACCTGTTCAGTTGCGGAGTTGACCGCTGCGAGGATGTCAGCAAGAGCCTGTCCGGCCTGTTCTGCCATTGCGGACCCGGCATCAGTGTCCTTGGTGGCCTTTTCCATGGCATCCACCGAATCGTTGACGCCGTCACGGACGTTGCCGATCAGCCCGTCAATCTCGGTAGTAGCCGTGGCGACCCGTTCTGCAAGGGAGCGAACTTCTTCAGCAACCACAGCGAATCCGCGGCCCTGGTCTCCTGCGAGTGCTGCCTCGATAGCGGCGTTAAGCGCAAGCAGGTTGGTCTGGTCGGCAATGTCCTGGATGACCCCGACGATCTTGCCGATTTCCGATGAATTTTCACCGAGGCTGTTGATTAGCTGAGTGCCTTCAAGAACCCGGTCACGGATTCTCTTCATCCCATCGACCGTCTCCGAAACAACGTCACTGCCGTTGCGGGAGTTGTCAGAGGCTGCTTTTGACTCTTCGACACCACGGTCGACACTGGACCTGATCTGCGTGATCGAGTTCGACAATCGCTGCATGAGGTCAGCCACGTTCTGGAGCGACTCGGCCTGGTCAGTTGCTGCGGTGTTGATGTTCTGCAGTGTCTCGGCAAGGTTTTCCATGGAGTTGGAGGCAGACTGGGCCGTGGTGGCCTGGTCAGTCGCGCCCTTGGCTACCTGTGCCATAGCGTTGGCGACCTCGTCCAGGGCGGAAAGGATGGTGTCTGATGCCGCCTTGGATTCTTCGGCCTTCTTCATCACAGCCTGCGCCTGGCCTGAGATCTCGTTGATGTACCCGGGCACATACGAGTTCAGCACGATCGCCATGTCCATTGAAGTGATCTTCAGGAAGGACTGTAGCGCGGTGTTCAGCTTGTCCTGCTTCTTACCGTATTTCTTGATCAGTATCGGTATGAACGAGTGGAAGTAGTTGGCGTAGCTTCCTACGAACATCTTGGGTCCAACGCCAAGGACGTGATGAACGGCACCAATGGTCAGGCGCTTGTCCACGTAACCGGAGCCGTACTCACCGGAAAACAGGTCCAGGAAGTATGACTTCTGTGCATTCTCCAGTGCAGCGCGACTTGAACCTGCGATGGGGACGACCTTTGTGAATTCCGGGAACTTGAACGACTGGTCGTAGAAGTCAGTGACGATTGCGTCGCCGTGCTGCTCTGCGAGCGGTCGTAGCTCTTTGAGAGCGTTTACGTGTTCTTCGGTGAACCGTGTCCAGTTCTTGCGGAACTGTAGATCGGCATCATCGATCTTGAGCTGCATCCGCAGTGCCGCACCATTGATGCCAGCGCGTTGCTGGCGGTAGTCCAGTGACATTCTCCAACCCCTGTTTGATAGAACGTGTCCGGAGCGCGTCAAAGGACCCCGGATTGGGGTAGGGGTGGTTGCGGGTAAGACGCCAGAGCGTCAGACCTTATTCTGTATGCCCCGTGAGGCCAGTGGTTGTGTGGAATTCCGCAACAGTGCCTGCGTGTTTTCTCAGGAATCCGGAAAAGCCGGGCTGTTGGGGTCTCCGTTCATGGTCGCGTGCTTCCAGGGGCTATCGGGGTGATGGGTTTGTCTTGCTGTTCCTGGCAGGATTTGTGGCGAACTGGCTCCGGTACTGTAGAATCGGTCTCCGCACATTGACATGGTCACGCAGGCACGGTGCTTCCGACCGCGGCGCTCTGTGGCGAGTGCCAGCCTGGTGCCAGTTTGGATTCGGCAGAATCCAGTCTCTTGCAACGCTCGT
>JAURLM010000127.1 GCA_030831265.1 Chloroflexota bacterium | reverse complement strand
CCTGCAACCCGGCTGGACAATGGAATTCATCTTGAGCGTGCTGCACCACGGAGTTCTACCTGCGATGTCGATAATCCTGGCAACCGCGGGGTTCTGGACCGTGACCATGCGCGGCCTAATGGTGAACTTGCAGGGCGAGGACTACATGGTGTTCGCCAATGCTAAAGGCCTGAAATCACGACGACTGTTTTTGCGGTACGGGATGCGCAACGCTATCTTGCCTCAGATAACAGGTGTGGCTGCATCGGTCGGCTCATTGCTGTCAGGCGTGCTGCTGGTCGAGATTGTGTTCGATTATCCCGGGATAGGATTCTTGTTCTGGCAGTCGATCAGACAGCGCGACATCACGATGATGACTGGTATGACCTTTGTCATCATCGTGTTGCTTGCAGTTGCGATGTTCTTGATTGACCTGCTTCTGCCGTTGCTTGACAGGCGAATCAGAACGGACGATACCTAATCGTCAAGAAGCGGGCTGAGTCGGTCAAGGATTCGGTCGAGTTCTTCGACGTCGAGCCTGTCGAGGGGTTTCGCTGCCGGGTTGCGCGTCACAGGTGTTTTGATGACCCCGCGACGGTGGAACGCCATCTTGTATGCGGCAATGCTGAACATGAATTCAAAGTTCAGTGACGGCAGCATCTGTTCCCATATCTGCTGCGCTTCTTCAGTCACGGTTTGCTGGCCGTCACTGGTCTTGCCACCCTTTTCAAGAGCATCCCACAGTTTGCGGTGGGCGTCAGTGATGTGCCCGGCTGGCATGGTTCCACACGCTCCGCGGTGATATTCGTCCGTCAGGTAGCGGCCGCCCATACCGCCCATGATTCCCTTGCAGCTATCGCCGGTTTTCGCGAAAAGCTCCGTCATGACCTGGCCCGGGACCAGACTCTCTTCCTTCACGTAGTCAACGTGCGTGATCTCTTTCAGGATGCGGATGATGAGCGGTGTCGGAATGGTCGGGCTTGCCGGTGGCTTGTTGTTCTGAACCCAGACAGGAACTCCAGCAGCTTCGGCAACTGCTCCGTAGTAATCGAACATCAGATCCGGACTGGCACCGTTTGGTGGGGCGGCGATGACAGAGGTTGCACCTGCTGCCACTGCTGTCTTCGTGTATTCGACCGCGTGGGCGGTGGTGATTCCTGAAACTCCTGCGACAAATGGAACCGCTCCAGCCGTCGCCTTAACACCGGCCTTGATGACCTCTAAGCGTTCAGCGTCGGTCAAGAATGGACCTTCGCTGGCGTTAACGGGAAAGACAATCCCGTGCGCGCCGCGTTCCACGCACCACTCCACGCATCGCGTGAGTGAAGGAAAGTCAACGGACCCGTCTTCGTTAAACGGTGTAACCGGTATTGAGTAAACGCCTCGCATCTGGTCTGTCATCGAGCGGAAATTCCTGTTCGTTCGCTGGGTAAGGTGGTTTTGCCTGGCCCGCAGAGCTTGCCGCGCACCGTAGTCGGCATCGTATAACATCCGGCAACCGAAAGCGGCTGTCCCCAGCCACGAATGTTGAACCGACCGAACCAAGGAGTTTCCAAGTGCCCGAGAAAATGAAGGCAGCGCTGGATGATGGCACCGGCAACTACAGGTTGCACGAGATCAGCATGCCGAAGATGTTTGGTGGCGCCGCATTGATTAAGGTCAAGCAGACCGGCATCTGTGGCTCTGATCTTCACATGACCAATTCCCGAGCTGAGGCTCAGACTCTGCCGTCTGGCCATGAAGTAGCAGGAGAAATTGTTGAGCTTCCGGCCGGTGAGAAGAGATTGCGGGTTGGTGACAGGGTTGCGTTGGAGACAATTGGCGCTGGCCGGGCCTGCATGCGATGTCACTACTGCCGTTTCGGCCAGTATCGCCACTGCCAGGACCTTGCTCCAGACACCGGTGGCGGGTTTGCCGAATACATGACGCGGACACCAACCGGGCTTTTCAAGCTTCCGGACAGCATCGACTGGGTAGATGGCGCACTTGTTGAGCCGATGGCTGTGTCTGTTCACGCCTTGCGATACGCCGGGATGAAGCCGGGTGATGTTGTAGGTGTCACGGGAGCAGCCACAATTGGCCTGTCCGCTATCGCTTCGGCCCATGCCTTCGGAGCCAAGAAAGTTATTGCGTCTGCAAAGTATCCGCATCAGCGGGCTGCTGCCGCCAAAATGGGCGCTGACGTTGTCACCGGTGTGGATGGCGGGGAGTTCGAAGACGCGTGCCGGGCGGCATCTGGCGGCCTCGGCGCTGACATCGTGCTCGAATCCGTTGGTGGTCACCAGACAGCCGCGCTTCACCAGGCCATTCGAGCAACACGGCCGCAGGGCAAGGTGGTGAACCTCGGCGGCATCAAAGTTCCGATGGAGATCGACCTGTTCGACCCGCTGCTGCGGGAGATCGCCGTAATCTCCGTGTCCTGCTACGACGTTATCGATGGCATCCACGACTACGAGGTTGCGATAGACCTGCTTGCGTCAGGCAACGTGCCGTACCGAGAGATTGTTACGCACCAGTACAGCCTCGATGACATCCAGTCGGGCTTTGCCACGGCGTATGACAAGAACTCCGGCTCCATCAAGGTCCACATCACCCACTAGCGTTTCCCGAGTTCTCTGAACGCTGAAAATCCGGTCGTGCATTCGTGTACGGCCGGTTCTGCGCGCCCGATCAATATGCCCGCCGTCTATTGCGAGCCTCTAACGAGCCTTTCGGGCTGTCTCCTGTGAGCCAAAAGTCGATGCTGCCTGCGTGTGGACACACACAATGGTGGGCAAGCACACCTTTCGCACACAAACCGCACACCTCCGCCACAACATTCCGGAGGGAGTGGGCAGGAATACAGATGAAACGCAGACCCGAACCCGTTCGCAGGCCATTGCTCCCTCAATACGGCGTAGAGCCAACAAAAGTCCTTGCCGTCGGCAGGGATCAACACTTCATTGAGCAGATATCCCGTCTCCTGCGAACTGAAGACAGGGTCAACTTGCTCGGTGGCGCATTGGACCGCACCGGTGCTGCCGAGCGACTCGTACTGCTGCGACCTGATGTGATCGTCATTGACGTTGATCTCGACTACGAGATGGGCGGTATCGACACTGCTTTCGCCCTGCGACGAATCTCTCCAAACACCGCGTTCGTGCTCATTTCACCCTATTCGGATGCCGAACGACTTTCGATGGTCCCTCGCGGGCTTGGGCTGGAATGGTCATACCTCTTATCTGATCAGGGGATTGATGCCGGTGAACTTGCGTCCGCTGTGACCAGTGCTGCGTGGTCCATCCCGTACATCGACAAGCGTATTGACCGTTCTCGGCTTGGAGCCTTGCAGGACGAATCGGAAAAGGCCGTGCAGATTGCGCTCCAGGCTCCGACCCGGCACCGCAGCAAGCGGGCCGAGCCAAAACTCGGATACGCGAACTCAGCGGGATGGTACGGCCGTATCCATACATTCAAGCTGCCGGAGTTCGAACCGGGCGACGATACGGAAAGCGAGGCGTGAAATGCGCCGGACAATTCTTGGTCTAATAGTCGGCCTCGTGGTTGGTGCTGTCGTGACCACCGGCGTGACAACCGTGACCGGACAGACCACGGAGGAGACGACGTGGATGCCTGACATGGAGAAAATCTATCTCACCGCGCTCGGCAACGTGTTTGATGCAGCCGGTGAGAAGTTCACGGATCCGGAACTGAAGGATTTTTACGACCGCCTGACCACGGACATCACCGATTCACTGGCGACGCCGGTAGCGTTCGACCCGGGTATCGACGAACTGCTCATAGAGCCAACCCCCACGCCCGTGCCGTAGGGTGGATGATGTTGATGTGTACACTCCACCCGAGATGCGCATCAATTTTCTGCATATTACGAGGAACCTCGCGATGGCCAAGCACGAGAATCTGGATAGTCACTGGTATCGGTCTGACGCGAAGTATTTGCCTCAGCAGGCGAATCGCCTCGATGCGACGGACAAATTCTCAGGTGTACAGAATCCCCCTGCCGTGGCCGATTTTTGGCAATGGGCCTACTCCGACCTACGGGACAACGCCATCAGAGGAGTACTTGGGGAATTCATAGTTGCTACGGCACTAGGAATAGAGCTTTCAACTCGACAATCCTGGGACCCCTGGGATCTCACGACATCGAGCGGAATCCGGCTTGAAATCAAAACCTCCGCTTTTCTTCAGAACTGGCCCCAACAGAAGCACTCCAGCATTGTGTTTGGTGGTCTAAAGGCACGCTCCTGGGCAAGCGAAAAAGGTCGCTACTCAGACGAAGCGGACTATCATGCAGATGTATATGTTTTCTGCGTACAAAGAAGTCGGAATCACGCCGAATACAACGTGCTTGATTTCAACCAGTGGGAATTCTATGTAGTGCCAGTGTTCGCTCTGCAGGACTACGGCGGTAAGACCATCACAGAGGCGAAAGTTATTGGAATGGGCTTCAAGCCCTGTTCATACAGCGAACTCGGGCAGAACCTCGCTGTTTCGGCCCCGTTAGAGTCGCTCTTGGCGACTCGAGTGTGACCCTACCCGTAACGACCGGTATGCGATGACGGCAGTTCCATCTGACCGCACGGAATATGCCCGCAAGGTCGGGGCATGTCTGAGTTTGGTACCCCGTACCGGATTCGAACCGGTGATCTTCTCCTTGAAAGGGAGACGTGTTAGGCCACTACACTAACGGGGCGGGTCAACCTGCTGGAACGGCAATCTGCTTGATGCAGGTGCGGGCGTGGAGCCTCAGCGGCCGGTTCAGCAATCGTGTGCTTCCCATATTAACCGCAACTTGGCGTTCAGGCACGCGTAAGAACTACGGATAGACGGGAAGTCCTTCAAGTCCGAGCGTTTCTTCAATGCCAAGCATGATATTCATGTTCTGTACGCCCGCACCAGCGGCTCCCTTTACGAGGTTATCGATGGCGCTGACCACAATTAGCGTGCCTGTTTCGACTCGCACGTACGGGTAGATGAGGCAGTCGTTGCTTCCCCACGTCTCTTTCGTTGCTGGAGGAGCGGGCACGACGTGTACAAACGGCTCGTCGGCATAAAACTCGCGGTACAGCTCGGTCACTTCGGCCTGTGTGACGTTGCGGGTCAGCTTTGCGTAGTGCGTGCCGAGGATTCCGCGTGTCATCGGGGCGAGATGCGGCACGAATGTAACGTTGACTGGGCCGCTGGCTGAGACACCGCTCAGTTCCTGTGCCATCTCTGGCTGGTGACGGTGACCGCTTAGCCCGTATGCGGACATGTTGTCGTTTAGCTCCGAGAAGCCGTATTCCATCTTGGCAGAGCGTCCTGCCCCGGAAATCCCGGATTTGCAGTCACTAATCACATCGGTCTGAACGATACCGGCACGCATCGCGGGGGCCATTCCAAGGATCGTTCCTGTTGGGTAGCAGCCGGGATTTGCTACCAGTTTGGTCTGCTTCAACTTGGATCTGTGGAGTTCAGGAAGCCCGTAAACAGCTGATTCGATGTAGTTGGGGCAGGGATGCTCGACCTTGTACCAGCTTTCGTAGGTTGCAAGGTCTTTAAGGCGGAAGTCCGCGCTGATGTCGATAGCAGGAATACCGTCATCGATGAACGGCTTGAGTTTTTCTGCACTGGCTGCATGGGGAAGGGCGGAGAAAACGACATCAACTGAGCCTTCGATCTCAGGCGTTATCGTCATCGAGGCGGTGCGCAGGTGAGGAAACACTTCGGAAAGCTGTTTTCCGGCGGCACTTCGGCCGGTGATGCTGGTCAGTTCAACTTCGGGGTGGTTGTGCAGTATGCGTGCAAGCTCTGAACCGGCGTAACCGGTCACGTTTATGATGCCAACCCTGGTCATTTCGTCTCTCCGCGGGTTCCGTGCTGGCAATCTGAAGGCCAGGTTGCCGAAAAATTGATGTTATCACCGCTAAATGGTGATGAAGATGGTCTGTTCGCACCCAAATCTTGCTATCAGATCGGGCTTTTGCACTCAGATGAGAGTGTCCTTCGATGGACAGCGTTCGACGAGCGGGCAGTCGGCACAGAGGGGACGTCGGGCTTTGCATATCTGCCGACCGTGAGTGATTAGCAGGACGTGCAGTGGAAAACGGTCATCGGGGTCGATCAGTTTTTCCAGCATGACGTGGGCGTCATCGGCGGTTGTTCCTTTGCGGATCAGTCCCAGTCGACCGGAAACGCGATGGATATGCGTGTCGACCGGAATCGCGGGCATTCCAAGTGCGAACGCCATCACGACGGCAGCGGTTTTTGGGCCGACTCCCGAAAGTTCAGTCAGCCACGTCCGTGCGTCTTCAACGTCAAAATCTTTCAGGAATTCCAGTTCCAACTGTCCGTGGCGTTCCTGTATTTCACCGAGGATTTTCTGGATTCTGACGGATTTCTGATTTGCGAGGCCGCCGTGCTGGATGGCATCTGCAATGTCCAGCACGTCTGCTTCCAGCACTTTTTCCCATGAGGTGATGCGGCGTCGGAGCTCATCAAATGCGCGTTCTGCATTCAGGTCTGAGGTGTGCTGTGTAAGGACGGTGAAGATGAGTTCATCAAGCGCGTTGTAGCGGGGACGCCACTCAATTGGCCCGTACAGTGGGAGCAGTTTTTCGAAGATGAGATCGACCGGAACTGGCAAGTTGCGCGGTGGAGCAAGTTTCCTGCGGCGGGCAGCACTGATGCGCGAAGGCATCGGCTAGAACTTCCTGTCGCGGATAAAGTCGGTCAGGTGGAGCAATGCCTCGCGTGAGTCGGATGATGGCAACGCTTCAAGGCGACTCATGGCTGTGGCTACATATTCATTGACTGCTTGCCGAGAGCGTTCCAGTGCATCAGACTGGCAGATTGCGTCGTAGGCAGGTGCCAGGAATTCGTCTCGGTCACCGGCCGGCGTGGTCAGATACTTTGTGATCTTTGCTTTTGTTGAAGGGTCTTCCATTGCGAGTATGGCGGGCAGGGTAAGAACGCCATTGGAAAGATCATTCGCTGTTGGCTTGCCAAGCTGTTCGGTGGTCGATTCGTAGTCGAGCAGATCGTCCAGCACCTGGTACGCCATGCCGAGGTTGTAGCCGTACTCCCGCAGGTTGTTGACCGTTTGTTCATCACCTTCACCAAGCACTGCACCGCTTTCAGCAGATGTTGAGAATAGTGACGCGGTCTTGTCGTAGATACGCTGCAGGTATTTTGGCTGGTCGGTGTTGACCGTCCACGAATCCAGGATTTCGTTTAGTTCTCCGCGTGATAGCTCTGCAATAGTCTGCGAGAACCGGCGAATGAGCCTGACGCTGTTGGTGTCGCAGACGAAGGTGGCTGAAGTTGCGAAAACAAAGTCACCAAGCAACACCGCAATGTTGCCGCCCCAGAGATTGGATGCGGTGGCGTGCCCGCGACGAGTATCTGCACTGTCCACGGTGTCATCATGAATCAGGCTGGCGATGTGCAGCAGTTCGACCGCGGTTGCCATCTTGATGGTGCGGTCATCTGGAACCCTGCCCCACAATTTCGAGACGAGCAGCGTGATTGCAGGTCGGATTCGCTTCCCGGGAGTCGATAGCACTTGCGCTAGTCGAGCTTCGATCTCTGCGGGTGGCCCGGAAGTGTTGCTTTCGGCCACTCCGGCAATGTTTGCAATGACCTTTTCCAGGTCACCAGCAACCGGTGCGTAGATTCTCTCTTTGGCATCAGTGCCGAGCAAATGTCACCTATCCCGGACGTACAAGGCGGGCATTTTCTTCATCAACAATACTGTCATCGAGTTTCCGGAACAGGGGTTCCGGCGTCCCGAGTTTTGTCCCGGGCTTCACTTCAACTCGGCTCCAGCCATCCTCGGCAATAGTGCCGGGCAGCCCAAGCATACCGTGAATTTTTTCGCACGACGATGGCAAGAAGGGTGCGAATACCGTCTTGAGCGTTGCGATGATATTCAATCCAACCCACAGGGTGGTAGCGGCGGCCTGTTTGTCTTGCTTGACAGTGGCCCACGGTTGTTTCTGGTCAACGTAACGGTTGCCCTGTTGTGCGAGTGACATTCCTGCCCGTAGGCCGTCTCGGAAATGCCTGGCTTCAAGTGCTGCTGCGGTATCTGTGATAGCGGTATCACAAGCGGCAAGCATCGTCCTGTCTGCGTCATCGAGATCGCCCGGTTCAGGGACAACTCCGTCGAAGTTGCGATTGGTGATGGTCAATATACGGTGTACGAAGTTGCCGAACGTGGCCACCAGCTCGTTATTGTTGGCGGCGAGGTAACCCGCCCATGTGAACTCGGAGTCAGAAGTCTCCGGCATGATGGATGTCAGGTAGTAACGGAGCGGGTCGACATCGTACCGTTCGAGATAGTCGGGTAGCCACACTGCGTTACCACGGCTCTTGGAGAAGCCGGTTGCGCCGAGGTTCAGATATTCATTGGCGACAACGTCAGTGGGCAGGTTCAGGCCCCGGTAGCCCATGAGAATCCCCGGCCAGATGATGGTGTGGAACGGTATGTTGTCCTTGCCCTGGAAGTAGTAGCTCTCAGCAGCCGGGTCCTCCCAGAACGATTTCCACAGGTCAGGTTCCCCTCGCTCTTTTGCGAGGAGTTTTGTGGCGGACAGGTAGCCGATAACTGCTTCAAACCAGACGTACACCCGCTTGTGCTCGTAGCTATCGCGTGGGATTGGTATGCCCCATTCGATGTCACGGGTTATGGCGCGGTCATGCAGCCCTTCTCGCAGGTAGTTCAGCGTGTTGTTCCGAACGTTGGGCCGCCAGTCATCCTTGGTCGCTACCCACTCCGAGAGTTGCTCTTGGAATGCACTCAACTTCAGGTAGACGTGCGTCGTGTCACGGAATTCCGGTGTTGAGCCGTCTCGTTTGGAGCGGATGTTTATCAGGTCAGCCGGGTCAAGGGTTCTGCCGCACTTGTCGCACTGGTCTCCGCGGGCTCCGTCAAATCCGCAGTTGGGGCAGGTTCCTTCGACGAACCGGTCCGAAAGGAAGCGGTTCTCAGTCAGAGAATAGGGCATCGACTGGGACGCTTCGAACAGGTAACCGTGTTCGTCCAGCTTGTTCCAGATGTCATGGACGACTTCCTGGTGATGAGCCGTGTGTGTGTGCGTGTAACAGTCGTAGCTGAATCCCATCTGCTCGAAGCAGCGAGACCAGATTTCGTGGTAGCGAGTGGCGATCTCTTCCGGCGTAACGCCTTCGTCAATGGCTTTGAGCGCAGTTGGCGTGCCGTGCATGTCTGAGCCGGACACCATGGCGACGTTGTTGCCTGCGAGGCGGTGATACCGGGCAAAGATATCTGCTGGCATGTTCATCCCGGCAATGTGGCCGAGATGCGGCGCGTTGTTAACGTACGGCCATGCAACGCAGACGAGGATGTTTCTAGGCAATGCGGAACTGCTCGGTTGAGGCTTCAGGCTGGTGTTCAACGGAATATGTATTTCCGCCGGTCTACTCCGACGTAGCCATTATAGCCGTGAGTTCAACACAAGCACGGTGCAGATTCGTGTGATTGACCGGCCAGCCACCTGTATTGGTGTGACTGGCCGGTCACAAGCATGGAGCGATGAGGGGGTAAAGCTCTCAGCTTTTACTTTGCGGGGCCGTTTCCGCGCCCTCCGCCAGACGGGTTGCCGGTCGTACTGGGCCAGTTCGGGTCGGATGAGCCTTTGCCTCCACCACCCTTGCCGCCGCCTTTACCTCCACCTTTGGAGATGATTCTGTACTTCATGGCATCCTCCTGTATTCCGTGCCGTTTTGGCCGTCCTGTGACGAAAAGTATCGTGGATGTGCATACGGAGGCCATAGTTCGTTAGAACCATATGGCACGGGCGAAGCGAAACCAGGCGTGGTACGTCTGGCTTACTTCTTTTTTAAGCTGGACTGTGCGGCAAGCACGGCGGGATACACCCGAGAGCGGGCGGCACCGGTTGCGCCCATTACCTGTTCGACAGCGTCTCGACCTGAGAGCCCGGAAGCGATGGCAGTGATGGCAGCTTCAGCTATCTGCTCCTCGGTTATCTCGGTGACTTCTATTTCGCCGGGCTCGATCACGATCACAAACTCACCGCGCGGCTGAGTGAAGTGTTCCAGGGCTTCTGTTGCGCTCCCACGGAAAATCTCTTCATGCAGCTTGGTCAACTCTCGGCAGACCGCCAGTCGACGTCCCGGCACAACGCCAGCAATGTCCGTAAGCGTGTCTCGGAGTCGGTGCGGTGCTTCAAGGAGGACAAGCGTTACCGGTAGCGTGATGTAGGTGGATAGTGTGCGGCGGCGTTCAGCGGTCTTGCGTGGAAGGAAGCCAAGGAACATGAATCTGTCAGCTACGAATCCGCTGACTGAGAGGGCGGCAGTCACGGATGAAGGCCCGGCTATGGGGCTAACGGTGTGTCCGGCTTCCGCCGCCTCGCTGACCAGGGCCGCACCGGGATCGGAAATCCCCGGTGTCCCGGCATCGGACAGCATGGCGATATCACCTGACTCAAGCAACTGGAGTAGTTCGTTGAGTCTCCCCTGCGGGGAGTTATCGTTGTAGCTGATTAGCCGTGCCTTGCTATCTGAATTCGTCAGCAGCTTGCGTGAGACGCGTGTGTCTTCTGCAGCGACAACAGGAACATTGCTGAGTACGTCGATTGCCCGCGGTGATAGCTCTTGCAGGTTTCCGATGGGCGTGGCGACGACGAAAAGTGTGCTCATGTCAGGGTTGAACCAGGACTCGCCGTTCCCGTGAAACGTTACCTGTTGGCCGCGGCAAGGAGTTGGTCGATGGCGGCTTCATGCTGCTCGTCGGCGTGGTACGAACTGCGTACCAGTGGCCCTGCTGCAACATGTTTGAAGCCCATCTGCATGCCGACCCGTTCAAACTCCTTGAATTCATCCGGGTGGTAGAAGCGGATGAGCGGGTGGTGTTTCTTCGATGGCCGAAGGTACTGGCCGATGGTCAGAAGATCACAGTTTGCGTCACGCAAATCCTGCATCGTGGCGAAAACCTCGTCCTTGGTTTCGCCGATACCGACCATCATCCCGGACTTGCTGGGCATGTACGGGTCAATCTCTTTTACGCGCTTGAGCAATTCAAGTGACAGGTCGTAGTCGCCTCTTGGACGTACTTTTGAGAAGACTCGGCGAACCGTTTCGATATTGTGGTTCAGCACTTCCGGCCGAGCATTGACGACTGTAGCGAGGTGTTCTTTGACTCCCTGGAAGTCCGGTATGAGCACCTCTACCTTGCAGTTCGGCAGGAGACGGTGGATTTGCTGGATGGTCATGCCGAAGATGCCGGCACCGTAATCAGGCAGGTCGTCTCGGTCGACTGATGTGATGACGGTGTACTTGAGTTCCATCTCCTTGACCGTTGTAGCGACGCGGAATGGTTCGGCGGCATCAAGCGTGCCCGGCCATCCGGTTTTTACATTGCAGTAGGAGCATGCGCGGGTGCAGGTGTCACCGAGGATCATGAACGTGGCTGTACGCCGGTCCCAGCAGTCGCCAATGTTCGGGCAGGCCGCTTCCTCACACACGGTGTTCAGTTTTGCGTCCTTGAACTTACGTCGAAGGTCAAGGTAGTTGTCGCCGCCGGGAGCGGGAACCTTGAACCACTCGGGGAGTCTACGTTCTACTGCCATAAGATTCTCTGCCGTGGGCAATGTGCCATGTCCGCCCGTATTCAAGGCTGATGGCTACTGCCTGAGCGTCTACCGTTTGCTACCGTCATATCCAGTTGCGCATCACCATAATGGCAGGTTGCGCATTTACCGACTTCTCTATCCTAGTTGAAATGGGCAATGTTTGGGTAAGCGTAAGAGGCGTCAGCGATACAGCGGGGAAGACCTAACTTCTCACCTTCCGATAGTTAAAGGTGACGTGGTCGAGTTGCGTCTCGGTGCCCACGCAGATGATGG
>JAURLM010000126.1 GCA_030831265.1 Chloroflexota bacterium | reverse complement strand
TCAATTTCCGGGTCATTCACGACCTCGAACGGGTCGACGGTAATCGTACCGGCCGGCAGTTCAACAGCACGCTTACGGGAAAGGTCACGTACGGCAACTCGGCGCACTTCCAGCTTCACGCCAGACCGGCCAGCCATATCTTCACCAGCCAGGATTGCCCTGGCCACAGCGGAACCGACCACACCCAGTCCCAGTAAACCTATCCGTACCGTGCGCATTTCTACTTACTCGAAAATCCCGGAATATCTTGTATTAGCCAGATTGATGATCAACACGTCGAACACAGGTGGAACCCAGTACTCATAGCATGCCAGTTAAATGTTACCGCTGAGCCAGATGACCGTATTGCCATTGTTATCTAACGAACCGGGGCACTAATACCTGGAATCCCGCGCGGAGTTGGAACCGCAGTAGGCTCAGGACCAGCGATTGATGCACCCGATGGCAGCAAACCCTGTAGCGGATCTGTTGGCCCCGCTACTGGAGTCACATCCAAAGCATCCAGGCTTACCTGCTTGTTGATCCAGTTCGCAATATCGCTGTTGAGGTCAAGGTCCAGGTCTATGTTCTTGCGTTGTTCATTCAAGAACACCGTCATAGCCTTGTCTTTCAACAGCCCAAGCGCATTCTCGTCTACGTCGCGCGCTTCCTGGTATTGATCGATGATGATTACAGACCACATCCCACTTGATTCATCGAGTCTCGGTACAGCTGGAACATTCAGGGGCAAAACACGATTGCCATTTGCATCTACGCCGAACAGCTGATTATCTATCTGTGCTGTGGTAATGCCTCTTGGCATCCATCCGAGGTCGCCACGGTTACGTTTCACTTCGATATCTGCAGAGAAGTTAACGACGATCTCTTCGACATCGTTACCGGCAGCCAATTCTTTCGCAATTAGCTGTCGTTTCTGCTCAAGCTGCGCGTTATTCCCTTCGAGCAGAACTTGGTAGACGTGTACTTGTGGCTGGATACGAGGTATGGAATCACCCACAACCTCTCTCAGCCGTTCCTGGAACAGCACTTTCTTCAGGAAGTCTCTCCAGACATCCTCCGGGAGACCCACGCTGTTCAAGAACTGCCGTTTTGTTTCCTCGAGGTTAGCCTGGTATTCCGCTGATTCCGTGTCCGTGCCCTGCAAGGCGAAGCCCAGGATAAACGCAATACGTTCATCTACTTCTTGAGGCGAAACGGAGATGCCATACTGCGGTGCTAGCTGGAAAGAAAGCTCTGCTTCCTGGATGGTCTGCAAGGCTTCAAATACTGAAGAACCAAGCTGGAACGGAATACCAATCTGGTCACTGAGCCGTTGGTTGAACCTGATCAGGTTGACAACGTCACCCCGGGTGTACTCAACATCACCAACACGGATGGCCAGCTTACGCGGCGGAGAGACGAACGTGTTCCAGTAGCCAATGGCGATAACCGCAATGAGGACACCGAGTATCCCAATACCGCCGTAGACATACTTACGGCCTCGAACGCCCCTGTCCTTCTTTTCTCGAACCATTTCGAAACGGCTCTTGCCGCCGCGCTGGGTAATGCTGCGGCGCCCGGCACCATACTCACCGCCAACTGGCGGCTGCTGTGGCTGGACGTTTTCCTGGTTGGTCATTTGTGGTTCGTTCCTGAGTACCTAGGAGCAGCCCCGATTACAGATGGATACGCTCAAACAGAACAGGGTCTGATTCGTTCAGACCTGCTGTCAACCGCAACCAGCTTCTTCGTAGCGACTAGGACTTGTCGTCGTCTTCTGAGTCATCATCCTCAGAAGATTCAACGCTGTCGTCGGTGTCATCGGATTCATCTTCGATGTCATCCTCGACGTACTCATCGACAGCATCCAAGATTTCCTCATCCTCTTCATCAGACTCAGCACTCGTCGGAGATGAGATGGAACCTGTCACACGAAGGTGGTTGGGAGCGTACGGCAGCAGCGCCATGAAACGGGCACGGGCAATTGCCTTACCAAGCTGACGCTGACACTTGGCGCAGTTTCCGGCTTTACGGCCAGATTCAATGCGACCACGGTCAGAAATGAACCGCCTCAACACTGAGACGTCCTTGTAGCCAATAGTGCCCACTTCTTTGCAGACACATTGCCTGCGGCGTCGTCCTGAGAAACGGCGCGCTGGCGGCCTGTTACCGCCACGTGATTCACGGCCCTGAGATGTCGTCATGTCACTCCTTGTGGAACGGACGTCTGCACCGTGTGTGCAGAACGGGAACTGCTACCAGGGCAGTTCCTCCACGTCTTCTGATGTATTACCCGGTGCCCCTGCATTTCCGGCAGCGCTACCTGCGGGCCGTCCTTGCGAGGAACCTTCAAAATCTTCGCCACGTCCTTCTGGCCGATCCAGGAAAATCACCCTGGATGCCCGAACTTCGAGGCTTGTGCGTTGCACACCGTCATTACCCGTAAATGTGTTGGTGCTAAGCCGACCTTCAACAAATACCCGGCGCCCTTTGGCGAGGTACTGGTTGACAGACTCAGCCTGCCTGTCCCATGCCGTGACAGTGAACCATTCTGTGTTGTCCTGCCATTCACCAGCCGAATCACGTGAAGGATTGTTCACAGCCAGCCGGAAGTCTGTCACCGCTGTTCCGCTTGGCGTGTACCGCATCTGCGGTTCAGTACCAGCGCGGCCAATCAGTAAAATCTGGTTCAGGCTCATATCTAGTCCCCCCTTTCAAGGGTTGTTGAGGGGGTTCAGCTCTCCGTCGCAACAGCCTTCGGGCGCTCTTCAAGGACAACCAGATGCCTGAGCACGGTCTGATCCGCAGTCATAGCACGGTCGATCCCTGGTACGGCGCCAGCGTCTACGCTGAACCGAGCCAGATAATACGCCCCTTCGCTGTTTTTATTGATCAGGTATGACAGTGTCCGGCGAGCCCACAGCTCTGCCGACTTCACATCCCCGCCGTTCTCGCTAATCAGCGACTTAACGGTATTGACCGATGCCTCTCCTTCATCCTCGGATGAAGTGCCGGGCAGAATCCACATTAGTTCGTAATCGCGCAAAATCTATTTACCAGCTTTTTCTCAGAATGAAAGTGCTCGTATCCAGCACTACAGGACAACCGCAAAAGTATAGCACGCAGCAGCACTCCGACAACCTGCGTACCCACCATCAAGAAACGAATACCTGTGGTTTGCTCAAGCGTCATCGAGGCCAGGAACTGAAAATTCAGATGCGAACTTCGCCACTTTCTCTCTGATCGAATTGAGTGAGGCTTCATTTTTTGATGCCTTGACCGCATCAATTATGAATCCGGCGACTGTCTCCATGTCCGCTGCGGTCATGCCGCGAGAAGTGATCGCCGGGGTCCCAATTCGAACACCACTGGTGACCATCGGTGGCTGCGGGTCGTTCGGAATCGTGTTCTTGTTTGCAACAATACCTGCGGAATGTAGTGCCGAATTGGCTTCTTTGCCGGTAAGTCCCAGCGGCCGAACGTCCACCAGCATCAGGTGATTGTCAGTTCCGCCTGAAACGATACGCAGACCACCGGCAGCAAGGGCTTTTGCCAGCGCACGTGCATTTTCGACGATGGCCGCCGCATATTTCTTGAATTCAGGCTGAGCAGCCTCTCTGTACGCTATTGCCTTGGCTGCAATAGCGTGCATCATCGGTCCACCCTGCATGTTCGGAAATACGGCTGAGTTGTATTTGCGAGCAAGGTCACTGGTAGTGAGAGCCATTGCCCCACGCGGTCCGCGCAGTGTCTTGTGGGTGGTGCTTGTGACGATGTGCGAGTGCGGTACCGGCGACGGGTGAGCGCCACCAGCGATAAGGCCAGCAATGTGCGCCATGTCAGACAGGAGGTAAGCACCTACTTCATCAGCAATCTCACGGAATTTTGCGAAATCGATGGTCCGCGGATATGCGGTGTAACCACAGATAATCATCTGGGGCTTGAATTCTCGGGCCGTCTTTGCAATCGCGTCGTAATCAAGCTGTTCCGTCTCAAGGTCAACGCCGTAATGCGCAAAATCGAAGAGCTTGCCAGAAAAGTTGACTGGTGAACCGTGAGTCAGATGACCGCCATGATCAAGCGACATGCCAAGCACGCGATCACCGGGCTTCAGAACGGCAAAGAACGCCGCCATGTTCGCCTGGGAACCGCTGTGTGGCTGCACATTCGCGTGTTCAGCCCCGAATAACGCCTTCGCACGGTCAATCGCCAGCGTTTCCGCTTCGTCAACAAACTCGGTTCCAGCGTAGTAACGCCTGCCGGGATACCCCTCAGCGTACTTATTGGTTAGGACAGAACCCGTAGCCTGTAGCACCGCGGCGCTGGCATAGTTCTCAGAGGCAATCAGCACGATATTCTCGCGTTGTCTGCGCTCTTCCTTCTCGACAATCCTGGCAATTTCCGGGTCACTGGCCGCTAACGCTCGCGGTACAGGCATTTCACACTCCGAGTGCGTGGATAAGAATTGAGATCAACCAGACAAGTCTATCGCTCAAACAGCCGAAATAACGATTCACACCAGCAATTATCGATGAAGCGGTAGATTGCTGTGTGCGCTATCCTCACTGCCCAAACCGCAACGGTCAACCAGCGGTAGCCAAGAACCAGTCCAGACCACGGGAGACAGATGACACAACAACAGATTGACCCGGCCAGCAACGGCTTGGAATTGATCACAGAAGTTCCAGAGCGCGCTATGGTCGTCTTTGCCCATCCAGATGACGCGGAGATTGGCGCAGGAGCCACAGCGGCAAAGTGGGCGAAGCTGGGATGCGTTGTTACGTATGTTCAATGCACAACAGGCTCAAGCGGCAGCAATGACAGGTCGATGACGTCTGAGGCCATTGTCCCTATTCGCGCCGCAGAACAAAGAGCAGCAGCAGACACCATCGGCGTCAGGGACATTGAAGTCCTCGACCATCCTGATGGCTGGCTGGACCCTGACCGGGTCTTCCTGGAGGAACTTGTCCGGGTTATCCGAAAGCACAGGCCGGACGTGGTGTTTGCCCATGACCCGGAGCGTTACTCAGGCTTCAACCACCGTGACCATCGGGCCGTCGGCATCACGACCAAGGACGCCATTTACCCGTACGCACGTGACCACTTGCACTTCCCTCACCAGGTCGACAAAGAAGGACTTGAGCCGTGGAAGGTCAAGCACCTGTTGATGTGGGGTACGGATCAGCCCAACGTGATAGTGGACGTCACAGATTCGCTGGAAACCAAGATCGAAGCTCTTTTCAAACATAAGAGCCAGGTCGGGGGGTTGGCTACGAACACGGACGTGGCTACGAGGCTTCGCACACGCGCCACTGAGTCTGCCGAAGGATTCGACTTCAAGTTCGCCGAGCGATTCCGCCGCATCACGGCTCGCCAATAAAGGGTCAAAATGCCTTTCACTGACCTTATGACCCATATCTTGCCCGGTGTGGACGATGGCCCACCGAGCATGGATATGAGTGTTCACATGGCGCAAATTGCAGCTGCTGAAGGTGCCGGGACACTGGTTTCGACTCCACATCTGAGCGATGTCATGCTCAATTCCAGCCTGGATAACGTAAGGCAACTACTGGCAGATCTGAATTCGCGCTTACGACGTGAGGCAGTAGACGGCTCCCCGATAATCCGAGTAGTCCCGGGCATGGAAAACCGAATCACCCCGGAATTACCGGACAAGATTGAAGCCGGCAGCCCGTTGACCCTGAACGGCTCACGATTCGTTTTGCTCTCGACACCCTTCACCACAATGCCCGCCTTTGTGCAGGATGTTCTTGCCAGACTACGCATGAAGCGGTTGGTCCCGATTCTGGCAAGGCCTGAACGCAACGAAGTATTGCGTCGGGATTTCGGACGCATGAGGGAAATGATCGAGGATGGATCTCTCTTTGTGGTCACGGCGGGAAGTATCACAGGTTCGTTTGGCAAAGACGCCCAGCGCGCTGCCCTGCGCATGGTTCAGCAGAAACTGGCACACGCTGTGGTGTCAGATATGCATGTCCTCGAAGGCTCACGTCCGCCTGGACTGCGCCGTGCTTTCAGGTGGGTAGAACGGGCAACCGACGAAGCAACTGCCATCCGCTTGATGCAAGATCAACCGAGAATGATTCTGCAGGGCCATTCACCCGAATACGAGATGGATGAAGCGCAGTCCGATAAACGGCCGTGGTGGCGACCACCCAAACCCAACTTGCCTCGGCGCAAAGGACGACAGTCTGCTTCCCTCTAGCCGATAGCCAACCCTCGCGTAAGGCGGATAAACAAGTTCGTTATCGGCTGGAACAACCGGTGCAGGTAGGTGACACCCCATGTGACGCTAATGCCGACAACGGCACCACCCAGCACGTCCGTAGGGAAGAACACTCCCGCATAAATCCTTGTGAGACCGTAGAGTGCAGCCGCACCGAAAAGCCAGTAACCGAACTTACGATTCGCCATCCACGCAGCAGCACCAGCCGCAAACCCAATTGCTACAGGGTTCGCGGGAAACGATGGATCAGTCGCTCGGTAGAACATAAGCTGGATTTCCGGGAGTTGCTCAAATGGGCGCGGGCGGTCCCACGCCAAGTTTATTAGCACCACCGCCACATTAGACATGCCGATTGAACTGATCCCAATCAACACCCAGTAGTGAAATCGTGCCCTGTCCTCTAAGGTTCGCCCTGCAAACCACAAGCCGAACATCGCTAAAGAAAACATAGTCGGCATCAAGTAGTCGGACGCAATCATCCTGGCAAGGTCATCGATTATCGGCAGGTTCCCAGAGAGCCCGTTAAGCCATAACACCAGTGCGCGATCGAAAGGGTTCATCGATGGAACCTCCGCCAGATCGCAACCGAAATGCTCCATCTATGTGATAAAGCGAGTAACCTACTGGCCTCTGATGGCAACTCGACACGGAAACGCCGCCACGAAATCTTCAGCGCATCGAAATACGAATGCGTTGCCGTGAGTGCAATCCCGTCAGTGCCATCCGGCCGTTCGACAGGCTGATTCATCCGGCCCGGGAATAGCTTCCTGTTAGCAGTACCAGCGCCGACCGAAACCACAAAAGCGATCAGAGCCCCCAACGGAAACCATGTCGCCTGTCCAGTTCCAGACAACCCACCGTTGATGTCGTTGACATTCCTGGCGGCGCCAAGGTCTTGCCAGTTGGCTTTCCCCCACTCTCGAGTCGCAGAATCTGCAGCAACCGACCCGGTAGCCCACGGTCCTTCCACCCAGAGCGGCATTAAGAAGAACAACGCTATTCCGGCACAGATAAGAAGTATGCCAATCAGCCGAGTTGCATTACGGCTGGGAGTTAACCACAAACCACGATGACCGCCAGTCGCTACGGCAATCTGCAGCGTGCCCAACGTCGCCAGCGCGGCAAAGTAGAAATAGTGCCGTGCGAACAACGCCTGGACGTCTGAGGGGTCAATATTCACGTGATTAGTGCCGAATTCCTGCGCAAACGGGCGCGCAACAAGAATCTCCTGCCGTACCTGCCGGATGGTATTCGGTGAGGATGACAAAGATCATGCCCGAAAAGAATCCGTTTTGGGTACGGATTACAATGACAGCGAGCTAGCCACCACCGGGCGTCACCGCTGTGCACCACTTGGAGTACGCAGGGGTGTTCCCCTTTACTGTTGCGAAGTACAGGTCCTGCAGTTTCTTCGTGATTGGACCGGTTTCACCGTCACCGACTTTGCGATTGTCGAGTTCGCCCATCGGCGTGATGTGAGCTGCTGTACCAGTTAGGAACACCTCGTCAGCCAGATAGAGTTCGCTGCGGTGTATGCGCCGCTCCACGACTTCCATCCCCAGTTGTTCACGGGCGAGTTGTATGACCGAATCGCGTGTGATGCCAAGCAAACAGTTGTCTGTCTCCGACGGTGTAGATATGCGGCCGTTTGAGACCATAAACAGGTTCTCGCCACTGCCTTCGGAAACGGTTCCGTCCCAGTTCAGCAGCACTGCCTCGTCATAGCCTGCAGTGATAGCCTCGGTCTTTGCCAGGATGCTGGTGGTGTAAAGCCCGGTGATCTTCACGCCAGTCGGCATGATCGCGTCTTCCGGCCGACGCCATGACGATGTCTGGCACCTGATCGGGCGGTCATTGTCGATGTATTTCCCGAACGGCAGGACAACCAGCGTGAACTCGTCTGACAGTTCGTGCAGCTTGAGGTTTGCAACTGCTTCCTGGCCCTTGAAAGCCAGTGGACGGATGTATACGTCCTGTCGGTAACCGTTCTTCTCAAGCAGGTCAACGGTTATCTGGCAAAGATCATCCGCCGTGTACGGCAGGTTGATCCGCAATATCCTGCACCCGCGTAGCAAGCGTTCGTAATGCTCCCGCAAGCGGAAGACGTACATCTTGCCGTGCTCTTCGTTCCAGTTGCCACGTATGCCCTCGAAAACGGCCGTCCCGTAGTGAAGGGCATGGGTCATAACGCCTACCTTCGCATCCTTAAGTGGGACTTGTTTCCCGCCCAGGAACGCGTATGCATCTGGCGTCATGGTGAATTCTCCGTAACTGATATTTTGTTCAACATTGCAACTTATGACACTCGCTCAACAGCAAGCGCTACCTGTGGAGAGAGGCGACTCGCACACAGGGCCGGACGGCAATTATACGTTTCCACCGCCCGTGGACAACCAGCCGATTCTTGACCGTTCGTTGACCTGATTTCAGGATTGTGGCGTTCACCGATAAACAGGAACTTATCGCATGTCACCTGTTCTAGTGGCGGCAAACCGGGTGACGTACGGGTTCGGTCTGCGGTACGCTTCACAAAACGAACGATATGCCGCCGTTGACAGGCGGTATGAAACGGACGACCGGTGACAACAGAGGTTCATTTAAATGACGGAACAGGGTAGCAACGCCTGGGGTTTGACGGTATCACGACGATTCGACACGGCCGCACAGGCCAAGAATGCAACGGAAAATCTCCGGAAGGCCGGGTTCCGTGAGGAAGAAATCCGAGTCTGGCAGCAGAAGCAGATGTCAGTGTCATACGAAGACAGCCTTGAACGCACACTTGAGGGCGGCCTTGTAGGCGCGGTGATTTTCGGCCTCGCGGGGTTCTTTCTTACTACGGCACTCAGCTGGACTGATGGCAACACAATCCAAGAACAGGCAACGCCTCTTGCTGCCATTGCGTCCGCTGTTATCGGTGCAATAGTCGTCGCTATCGGCGTAAACATCGCCTCGACCAAAATAGCATTCAGCCACCCACACCACGTTGAGCCATCCGAAGCGCCATCCGTTGTCACGGTCACTGTTGGCGACCGTGAGGCCCAGGCCAAGCAGGTCTTTGACAGCCTGCATGCCTGAGCCTCGCACTTAATGTCTGACTAGTGCTCGCTGATCGTCGCGTGTTTGATGTGGTCGAAGTTGATGTCTTCACCAAGTCCGGGTCGCGTCGGCATGTGGATGTATCCGTCTGAATCCATCTCGTCGATGATGCTGTTCAGGTGCTCCGGGACTCTGTCGTAATCAACGAACGGGTGCAGCAGGCCGCGTTCATACCAGCGCGCATTGCTGATTGCCCCAAGCACGGCAAGATTGCCCGAACCTCCACCATGAATTTCAGCGTCCATGTTGAAGCTCTCGGCAAGATGGGCAATCTTCATGCTGGGGCCAATGCCGCCAACGTCCATAACACCAGTCCGTGCGATGTCACAGACACCACCGGCGATCCATTCAGCGCGTGTGTGGAACTTACCGGGGGCATACTCCGGGCCGAGAACCGGGATGTCCAGGTTGTCGGACAGCCACTTGTACGAAGAAGTTGAGTGCTCGTCCATCGGCTCTTCAAACCAGTAGTAGCCGAGGTTCTGGATGCCCAGCCCCAACTCGTAAGCCTCAGTGCGGCTGTACCAGTGGTTTGCGTCCAGCATCAGCGGAATGTCCGGCCCAACCGCCTCACGCACGGCAGCACAGGCAGCGATATCCATTTTCACGCTGGGCGCCCACGAAACCGGTGGCATCCATGTGTGTAGCTTGATCGCCTTGTAGCCGCGGTTTATCAGCCATTCACCGAACTTTCCATAGTCGTCCGGGGTGGCCAGCCCGCCCGGCATCTCATCACCACACATCGTGCTGCCGTATGCCGGAACCTTGTCACGGTAGCCACCCAGCAGCTTCCAGACCGGGGTGTTGAGCGCTTTCCCGGCAAGATCCCAAAGGGCAAGCTCAACCACGGCCATTGAGCGGTCAGTCAGTTGTTCACCGCTGCCGCGCTGCCAACGGGCCAGACCCAGCCAGAGCTTTTCGCGATCCATAGGGTCTTCACCCATCAGGACCTTCTTCACATAGTTCTCGATTACGTGGGGTCGCAAAGCCTCAGGCGACCCGAAACAATGACCGCTGTTCCCCTCATCATCTGTAATCGTCAACATCGCCTGACGCGCATCGTGTGGATCACCGGGATGAGTGTGCCCGTCCGTGTCGTGCATTGTGTGCGCTGTGTATGTAAAAACGGTTACTTTGATCTCTTCAATTTTCATTGCGAGTTCCTGTGCAATGCTGTTACGGACCCGATATCGCTCCCGACAAGCGCTGAACTGTAATCAGTCGCCGAAGCTTACCGGTAAGTCCATGTCAGCGTCGAGATTGCCTGAATTACGATGCCCACAAATCTACAAGCATGTTCTAACCATGCCGCTTCACATACACTGCGCCACCAAACTCCATCTTGCACTCAACCCGTAAAGCACAACCGCATGAAGTGGTGAATATGGCGATCGGCGCTGGAAATAGCGAATCACCCGGCAGGGATAGGCAAATCCCTGGCGTAGGTTTGTCTCCAAAACGCGAAGAGCATCCAGGTGTGCGCCCATCACTGTCACTTGTGCTACTACTGATCGCAGTCATAGTGGCCGGTGCGGGTGCAGGCGCGTGGGCATTCTCCCGCCCTGCCCCTCGCAAGATAGAGATCATCATTCCCACACCGGGACCGATAACCGTGCATGTCACTGGCGCAGTTGCATCTCCCGGCGTGTACACGCTACCCCCCGGAGCGCGGGCAAGCGACGCTATCGCAGCCGCAGGGGGACTGTCCGAGGTGTCACAGGTCAACCTCGCCGCGATTCTGCATGATGGACAGCAACTCGTTGTCACGGAAATGCCAGCGGCGGGCGCGCCCTTTGCAGGAAACCCGACCACATCCATCTCAAATCTGATAGACCTGAATTCGGCTGGCGCAACTGAATTAGAGCAACTACCGGGAATCGGCCCATCGCGCGCCGCTGCCATAGTCAGTTTCCGAGAACGCAACGGGCCAATCCAATATGCCGATGATCTCACAGCGATAGATGGTATTGGCCCGGCGACAGTCGATGCCATAAGACCGCTGGTTGTCCAGCCATGAAACTGGCTACAGCCGCCGTATTTTTCGTGCTCGGGGTCGCAGTTGCCCTCGGGTACGGACTCACGTTGTCCGGCAACACCGCTATCGTCGCGTACCTGGCACTGGCTGTTTCCGCTGTTCTAATAGTCGCCAATCGATCCCGATTAACTGACAGGCAGCTTGGACTGGCATTCGCAGTCTTGCTGTTGGTCACCGGGGTCGCACGCGGGTCCACGTCACCGGATGGTCCACGCACCGAGTGGGTGAGCATCCCAGACGATGGGCAGTCGGTCAAAGTATCTGCATGGCTAAATTCTGATGCCCAGCGTGCAGCAAACGGAGTTCGAGTCACGCTCAGAGCTGTTAGCGTCAATGCCGAGGCGGCCAGCTTCCCGCTCACTGTATTTGCGAACGGACTCGCAGACGCTACTGGCTCCGGCAGAAGCTCAGACGGCTTCCGGTACGGAGACATGTACCAATTCACCGGGAAGTTTGCACAGGCCACGGGTGATTACTCAAGCACCTCCGCAGGCACCATATTTACCGGAGTGGTTACGCTCGTTTCATCGAACCATGGCAATCCCGTACGCAGGTACATCGCAGGTGTACGGGAATCCCTCGCCAATAACCTCGACACGGTGATGTCTGAACCTGCATCCGGCATTTCGACAGCGATGCTGGTTGGTGACAGAACTGGAATCTCTGATGCACTAAACCTGGATTTCCGAGAGTCCGGGACCTCGCATGTTCTTGCCATCTCAGGGCTTCATATCGCGCTGATCGGCGGGCTGTCGCTTACGGCTGCATCAGCATTGCTTGGCAGGCGCAGGCAGTTATATCTACTGCTGCCACTGGCCGTAACGTGGGGCTATGCGGCGCTGGCCGGAATTTCGCCATCAGTCACCCGCGCAGCGATCATGTTCAGTGTCGCACTGGCGGCACGAGCCATAGGCCGACAAAACGCGTCACTACCAGGAATCGGTTTTGCTGCGGCCTTAATGGTGGTGATTGACCCGGAAATTCTAAGGTCGCTCTCATTCCAACTCAGCTTCGCGGCCATCGCCGGTATTTCCACGCTGACACCAAAAATCCTATCTGGCACAGGTAACCTGCTACACCGACTCAAGATAAGGCAACCTGCAGGCAACCGGATGGTTTCCGCCCTGGCCAGGGGAATTGCCGTATCAGCCTCCGCCACTATCATCACATGGCCGTTGCTGGCAGCAAATTTCGGCGGTGCGCCGGTATGGGGGACAGCGGCTACAGTCGTGATGCTCCCAGCCATACCGATATTGATCATCACCGGTGCTGCCGCCGCATTTGCTGCACAGGTCTCTACTGGATTAGGAGAAGTGATAGGTTGGCCAACGTGGCTGCTCAGTGAATACGCGATAGCCGTTGCCGGTTTTTTCCGAACTATTCCACCCGGCGTGATCAACACCGAAGGCTGGAGCACCCAGGCCACAGGGCTGGCATACGCAACAATCTACGTGATGTTCGAGTGGCAACAGGTGAGAACCGTTCTTTCGTCCTCAAAGACGAAAGCCTCGAAGCTCTGGCATAAACGCAGTGGTGCAGCATCAACCTTCACCCCGACAGGTGTTCCTAGGTGGAGCATTGCCGTGGTTTCCCTCGTCGCTGTAATCACCTGGACCGGTGCGGCAACGTCTTTCAATACCGGGCGATCTGGCCAACTCACGGTGACATTCTTCGAGACTGACCGCGGTGACATGGTCCTGATACGCACGCCGAACGGCAACACTGCGCTTATCGACGGAGGCCGCGCCCCGCTTGGAGCCGTGCGTAGCATTGACGGTACGTTGCCGTTCTGGGACAGGTCGCTAGATCTGCTCATGGCCACGCACCCGGATGCCGACCACATTGGGGGTCTGACAGCAGTTCTCGAACGCTACGATGTCGAAACAGTGACCGAAATTCCTACCGGTCACAGCAGCACGGTGCACGCTGCGTGGCGCAAAGCGGTAGACGATCACGGAGGGTCGCAGGTAATCGCTCCCGGAACCATAATCGGCCTTGATGATGGTGTAACCCTTGAGGTGCTTTCAGGGGGCAGGCCGTTCCCGGACGCGGCCATCAATGACGCATCCATCGTGACCATGCTGCGTTACGGTTCGTTCTCCATGCTGCTGACAGGTGATATCACTTCCAAAATAGAACGCCGGTTGCTCGATTCCGGTCATGACCTGCGTGCAACGGTGCTGAAAGTTCCTCACCACGGCAGCGACACATCATCTACCGAGCCGTTCTTGCAGGCAATCGATCCCGAAGTTGCCATCGTGCAGGTTGGCTCAGAAAACCAGTTTGGGCACCCTACCGACACCGTCGTGTCACGCCTTATCGAGATAACCAGTGAAGAGCGTTTGTTCGTCACATCGCGAGACGGCCAGGTGACCGTTCAAACAGACGGACAGGAACTACAGGTCACCAGCAGTCGTTAAGACTAACTGGCGGGTGCCGGCGGCGTGGGGATGACGCCTTCAGCCACGGGCGGGGTTGGAAGGGGCAAGGACATGATGGCATCCGCAGTACTACGGAACACATTTGACCAGCCAAGCTGACTCAGTATCCCGTACTTACGAATCGCCATCATCACCTTGGGCTGAACCGCCGTAAGCACCACGCGGTGCCCCTTACGCTTGCGCTCTGCAACGATGTGTTCCAGTGCCATCAGCCCAGAGATATCGATGTAGGTGACGTCCTTCATTCGCAGTATCAGTGGCCGCGGTTCGTCTTCAAGCAATACCCTTTCCAGCGCCGATGACGAATGGAATGACAGGATGCCCTGGGCGTTGTAGAACGCAATATCGGGCCTGCTCAGGATCATTGCGGCCAGACCCGGCGAAACTTGCCTTATCAACCCCAGTTCGTCCGGCTTCATCTGCAAAGCTGTCGCATGTGACGTCAGCTGCCTGAGCACGATGATGATTGAAATTACGACGCCTGCGAGTATCGCGTACGTAAGGTCCAGGAACACGGTAAGGCCAACGGTCAGCGCCAACACGAACAACTCTGAACGCGGGGCGCCTCGCATGATCCGTCGCAAACCCTTGACGTCAGCAATGCGGTATGCCGTCACCAAAAGGATTCCCGCAAGGACGGTCAACGGGATGTGGCCGACCAGGCTGGCCAGCGCAAGTGTGCATAAAAAAACGAATATCGAGTGCACAACTCCGCTGAGCCGTGATGTGGCCCCGTTCTGGACACCCGCGCCAGTGCGCGCTATCGCCGCTGTGGCCGGGATTCCTCCCGTCACGGAAGCCACAATATTCGCCATGCCCTGGCCGAACAGTTCACGATCCGGTTTGTGCCGCTCATGAGTCTGCGCCATGTTGTCGGCAACAACCGCACTCAGCAATGACTCCACACCTGCCAGAACGGCTACTGCAAATGCGGACGGCACAAGAGCTTTCGCAAGGTCCCAGTCAAATTGCGGAAGACCAACTTCCGGCAACCCGCGCGGCAACTCACCGTATTTCATTTTCCACCGTGGACGTATCCAGTGAGAACGACCACGCGACGATAGTGAACATCACAACTACAACGAGAGCCGCCGGAACCTTCTTCGTCAAACGCGGCCAGAGCACCATCAGGATGATTGAAAGCAGCCCAAGAACCACCGTCAGCCACCCAACCGTGCCCAGGTGAGTCATGGAGTCCCAGAAACGTTCGTGAAAGTGCTCCAACTTTGGATCAGTCCCGGTAATTCCCAGCAGGGCGTTCAACTGGCCAAATGCGATGGACAGCGCGATACCGACCGTGAATCCGGTCACGACGACACCGGGGATGTATTTCGAAACCCTGCCCAGTCGTAGAGCACTGATGACAAGGAGAAACAGTCCGGCCATGAGACCAAGAAGTGGCAAGGCTTCGATGCCGTGACGTATCACCACTGCGCTGATGAGCGGCACAAGCGCGGCTGTGGGTCCGGTGATATTGAACCGGGAGGAGCCGAATATCGAGGCAGTTGCACCGGCAAATGCGGCGGTATACAGGCCCATGATGGGCGGGGCGCCCACAGCTATCGCAAGCGCAATCGAAAGCGGCAACGCTATCGTTCCGACAACAAGGCCGGAGATGACATTCTTGCGGATTTCCGATGGAGACAGAGGCCGGGGTAGACGTATCTGCCATTCAGGACGGGCTAGCTGAATTCTCATGTATCTCGGAACGTATAACGGTTCCGATGCACTTTCTACCGTGCCCGGGGATCAGGCAGTCGAGCGATATCTCATCTGTCGCCGGCCGGGCTGTGCCGCATTGTCGCGCCGCAACCTCCAACCGCAACTGCCTGAAACATATCGCCTAAAAACCGCGGTTTGTCACGGGGTCGGGAACTCCATCCCATCGCTTGTCCCCTTGCGATCGCTTTACTGCGATCACTTTCACCACGTCCGGATTGCCAAGCCCATGCAGCGGCTTGCCGGTCAGCACGTTCACCGCGTTCTCACCCCATCGCTTCGAACCTTCGGCAGTCGTAACGTCAGAAGCGCCGGCAAAGTGAGGTGTGATGGTCAGGTTCGGGATCTTCAAAAGCGGGCTTTCCGCGTCCAGCGGCTCAATCTCCGTTACATCAATCCCTGCAGCGTAGATCACACCAGTCTCCAGCGCCTGCTGCAATCCCGCTTCATCTACCAGCGGACCTCTGGCGCAGTTGATGAACACCGCAGTGGGCTTCATCTTCCTGAAACTCTCGATGTTGAAGGCGTGATTCGTCTCGGCAGTCGCCGGAGCATGAACCGTGATGAAGTCTGATTCTCGCAACAACGTATCGAAATCAACCAGCTGTACGCCGTACAGGTCAGCAGATGTCTGCGGCACATACGGGTCGCAGGCGATGATACGACCGGGCCCGAAACCGCGCACACGGCTGGCAAACGCACGTCCAATGTTTCCGAGGCCGTAAATGCCAACTGTATTACCTGCAATACGACGCAGCTTGTTTCGCAGAGCGTTGACCTCTCGTGGCCGGTCGCTCCATGCCCAGTCTTTCGTCGCCTCGCGTAATTCTGGAATCTGCCGGGTAGTCGAAAGCAGCATAGCCATCGCGTGATCGGCAACCTCGCTGGTGTTGATGCCGGGAGTGTTCGTCACCGCTATGCCAAGCTCGGTGGCAGCGGCAAGGTCAACAGAGTCAACGCCGACGCCACTGCGACCAACCATCTTCAGCTTCGGCAACGCTTCCAGCACCTTGCGAGTTGTGTGCGGAACCGTGCCAACGAGCAGTACGTCCGCATCTCTGGCCGCAGTAATCACCTGGTCTTCGGTATCACAGGAGACATACTGAACGTCAATACCGGCGTTTTTAATCACATCAAGCGTGATATCGCTCGGTGGGCGGTTGTTCATCGTGATTACGACTTTGTGTGCTGCCATTGGCTTGTTCCGTGTTGACTCGTGAATCCAGAAAGCGAATAGGTTGCGGAGGTCGCAGCAGGATGCGACAGTACTGCGCAAAGTGCAAGTCTGTAACAGCCGCGGAGCAATACCGGTCACTTCGATGCAAAAGCCATTTTCGCCTCACTTCAAACTTCTACTCGATTACAAAATACCCATGCGAGACGAGGTGAACCTGTCGGCAGACATTTTTTTGCCAACAGATGGCAAACGTCCGTGGCCTACTCTCCTGCTCCGAACGATCTACAACACGAAGGAACGGCGTTACCTGGACTGGGCAGAGCGGTTCGTGAAGTCCGGATACGCGGTCGTACTCCAGAACTGCCGCGGCAGGCATGACTCGGATGGCGACTGGGATCCATATGTCTGCGAACTGCCAGATGGCTATGACACGCATGAATGGATTGGCCAGCAAGCGTGGTGCGACGGCAACATCGGCACTTTTGGCCTCTCCTACCCCGGCTTCACCCAGACCGCACCCGCCATACTCCGGTCAAAATACCTGAAAGCGCTTGTGCCAATTGCGTCGCAACAGGACAACTACGGCCATCACCGCGTTGACGGCGTCATAGCCCACGCAACCAGCCTTTTCTTCGCCAACATGATGGGACGTGTGATGCAGACCGAACTGCTGGACAGGCTCGACTGGGAGGCAATCTACCGTCACCTGCCGATTGTCGATTCACTTGCGCAATTCGGTGAGTGCACCTACTACCGCGGTGTCGTGGGGCATGAGCAGTACGACGATTTCTGGTCCAGCTACTCGCTGCGTGACCGGTACAAGGATGCCGACACTCCTGCGCTGTTCGTCACCGGCTGGTATGACTCGCTTCTCCACGAGACGATCACGGTCTTTAATGGCTGGAAGCACCATGCGCGTTCTGCGAACACGCGTAACCGCACAAAAATGCTGATCGGGCCATGGAGCCACCAGGTTGCTCCATGGGGTCGCAAGCCGCTTGGAGAAAACGGCGAATTCGAAGACGTGGTGTTCGGCTCACACGCGGTTGGTGACGTGTACGACATCCACCTGCGCTGGTATGACGCCGTACTAAAGGGAGTCGATACCGGGATCGATTCCGAGCCACCGGTCAAGATCTTCGTGATGGGTCGGAATGAGTGGCGGCATGAGAACGAATATCCCCTTGCACGCACGCAGTGGACGAAGATGTTCCTGCACGGCCACGGCCCACACGATGCCCAGGAAGACGCGGTTGGTGGTGGGTCTCTGGATTTCAAAGCTCCGGTAGGAAGTGAGCCAGCGGACCGTTTCAGGTATGACCCGGACAACCCGGTTCCATCTTGGGGGGCGCAGTACCAGAGCATGGACCGTGGTGGCCCGCGCGATCGACGTGAGATTGAACGAAGAGCCGATGTGCTGGTCTACACAACTGACCCGCTTGAACACGACGTTGAGGTGACAGGACCGCTTTCGGCGATGATTCACGCATCCTCGTCGGCCCCGGACACTGACTTCACGGCAGCGCTTGTCGACGTGTTCCCGGATGGTCGGGCAATCATCCTGTCCGAAGGCATCTGTCGCGCCCGGTTCCGCAACGGTACAGATAAGCCTGAATTAATGGAACGCAACAGGTCATACGAGTTCAAGATCGATATGTGGGACACGTCTAATGTGTTCCTTGCGGGGCACAGTATTCGTGTCGAGGTTTCGTCGAGCAACTTCCCGCGCTACAACCGCAACCTGAACACCGGGAACGAAATCGCTACAGATACTGAGACCAGGATCGCTCACCAGACCGTCTTTCACGATGCAGAACGACCCTCGCACGTCCTGCTCCCGGTGATTCCGGACTAACGCGGGATTCGCTAACAGGCTACATTGGGCACTGCACAAACTTACCGCCCATCGGAATAGTCATCTCAATGCCATCACCTGAACTGGAACGAGTGTTTACCGCGCTCAAGAAGTACGGTTACCAGTCCCAGTCCTACAACGTCGTCACCGGCGATAAGCGATATTTCTTCCCAGCCACAGTGCCCGACGCAGTAGTTGCTTACGTTGTGGTTTCGGGCGTGGCACTGGTTGCGGGTGACCCGCTGTGCGATGAACGAGACATCCGGGATGTATGTTCCGAATTCCTCGGCTTCTGCCAGCAGAACGGATGGAAATGCGCGTTTCAGGCAGTGACTCTTCGCACTCTTGAAGCTCTCCAGTTCGTCGGATTCGGGTTCATTAAGATCGGTGAAGAGCCGTTCTTCCGACTGAACGACTTTTCACTCGACGGCGGCAAGTTTCGTGACCTTCGCCGAGATATCAGGCGGGCCCAGGCTGATGGCATGACCATAGTCGAATATCTTCCGAATGACCACCGTGATCCGGCAATTGAACTGGAAATGGAAGAGCTTTCGAAAGCATGGGCCGAGAAGAAAGGCTCCGGTGAATTCGGGTTTCTCGTCGGCAATCCAGAGATCGCCGACCCCGGTGGTCGAAAGTACTTCCTCGCAATGCTCAACGGACATGTTGAGGCGTTCTGCGTATGCACACCGATCTACGAGCGCAACGGGATTTACTTCGATCTACTACGCCGCAAAGACAGGCCTGTACGCGGTACGGTCGAGTTCCTGATAGTCGATAGTTTCCGTCAGTTGAAAGAACAGGGCTACGAACTGGTGACACTTGGCACGGCACCGCTCTCAGGGGAACATGCCGATGACCCCGTGCAGGGCTGGTTCATCGAACTGGCGATGGATGTTGCGTTCCACAGACTTGGCTATTTCTATTCATTCAAGCCAATCTACGAATTCAAAGAACAGTTCGGGCCGGACTTCTGGGAGTCTCGTTACCTGGCGTATCATCCCGCACGGTTCAATCCTGTAGTGATATACGCGCTGCTGAAAGCTTACGACCCAGCAGCGGTCCGAAACCTCTCACAGAAGCAGCTTGTTGCGGCGTGGGACGGAATCGTTTCACTCGCCGGGACACCTGTCGATCTTGCCGAGTGGGTAGCGCACCTGCCCGCTGAAACAGCACATGGCATTACCGGCTTAATTTCGCATGTGCCAAAACCCGGAATGCCAACTATTCCAGGACTGCCAAAGCTGACCCGACTACCGGGAATCGAGCGTCTCATGGAAACTCCACACGCGCTGAACCGTCTTCGACAAATGGCCGGGTTCGGCGGAACTGGTGGGAACGAAACAGGACCGGAGCATCCATCGGATGGAAGCGGGACAAAAAGCTAAGACACAGGAACATCGCTTGTCAGACAAACCACTGCTAACCATCAACTCCACCCATAACGTCATGGTTCAGATGCGTGACGGCGTCAGGCTCGCCACCGATATCTACCGTCCTGCTGATGAGAACGGGAACGTGCTCGACGGCAAGTTCCCGGTAATTCTTGGCCGAACGTCCTACGACAAATCGAACCCGGTCATCTGGGTTGATGCCATCGCTAGCTTCTTCGTCCCGCGTGGCTACGTTGTTTTGCTTCAGGATTTGCGCGGGCGAGGCGAATCCGAAGGCACAGGCCAGTACTTTCACACGGCAAATCCGCTGGAAGGCAAGGACGGTTACGACACCATTGAGTGGGCGGCTGCCCAATCGTGGTGCAACGGCAAGGTAGGGATGGTCGGCGCATCGCACGGCGGTATCGTGCAGAACATGGCATCGCTCGAACGACCACCACATCTCGCCGCCCTGTGGGTCGATGTCGCACCCACAAACGCGTTCAAGTGGGAGGCCCGGCAGGGTGGAGCGATGGGCCTTCACATGTACGGAGCGTTGTACCTGCACGGCTATGACTCCCACGAATTGCGGGGTAACACGGAGGCCACAACCCGTATTGAGCGCGGTGCGGAAAACCTGCGATCCGAGTTGATGCGGCTGCTCCGCGAACCGCTTAGGCCGGGTGAAACGCCGATAGCAGCCGCTCCCAATCTCGAAAAGATTCTCTTTCACTACTACTACGACGGCGTGTACAACAATTTCTGGTCGCAAGAATGTCTTGACCATTCACCGCACTTCGACCGCATGGCAGACATTCCCGCGGTGTACTCGTCCGGTTGGTACGACCCGTTCCCTGCCGATGTGACTGAGCAGTACACGGCGATGGCCAGGAAAAACACGACTCCGCAGCGATTGGTTGTAGGTCCGTGGAACCACGTGCTGATGCGCGGAAAAGGCTCCAGCTCCGTCGGGGAAGTTGAGTTCGGTGACACCGCTAAGTGGGGAGACACCGTTTTCAACGCCGAACGCCTGCGCTGGTTCGACCGCTGGCTCAAGGGCACAGACACGGGTGTAGAAGCAGATGCACCGGTGCGGATTTTCGTGATGGGCGGCGGTTCAGGGCGAAAGAACGCCCGTGGCCACATTGAACACGGCGGTGTGTGGCGTGAAGAGCAGGAATGGCCGCTGCCCCGAACATCCAGCACCGAGTTTTTCCTGAGAACGGGAGGTGGCCTGGCCAGCGAAAAGGGCAAAGTGAACGACAAGCCAGTCACATGGACGCATGACCCTCAGCGACCGGTACCCAGCATAGGCGGAAATGTGACCGGGATGTACGAATGGGTACCGTTGAACGAAGGATTAGACCCTGCGTACATCCCGCAACGAGCGCGGATGAAGTCTGTAATCCCCGATGGACCGTTGCACCAACGAGAACGAACTGATCTCCTGTGTTGCGAAGCTCCGTTCCCATTGCTCGCAGACAGACCCGACGTAATGGTTTTCCAGACCGAGCCGCTAGAACGTGACATCGAGGTAACCGGTGCGCCGAGAGTACGGCTCTGGATATCGTCTTCAGCACCAGACACAGATTTCACGGCCAAACTGCTGGATATTTATCCGCCGTCAGAAGACTGGCCCGAAGGCTTTCACCTGCCACTTGCAGACTCGATCATCCGTGCACGGTTCAGAGAAGGATTCGACGCAGAACGTCTGATGGAGCCGGGGCAAGTCTACGAAGTAGAAATCGAGTTGCCGCCAATATCAAACCTGTTCGCCAGAGGTCACCGGATTCGCATAGACATAGCGTCCTCGAATTTTCCGCGATTCGACGTAAATCCGAACACAGGTGAACCGCTCGGTCGCCACACGCGGTTCGATAAAGCGCAGAACACCGTGTACGTAGACATGAACCGCCCATCAAGGGTGACCTTGCCGATTATCGGTTGACATTCTGCTCAGCTAACCGCGCAAGAAGCAGCTTATGCGGGGCCGGGCTGACAATGAGGAGACGTTTCATGTCCGCCCGGCCCCGCTGGCCGGAATTGAGGAGACCGGCACTGGGCCGGGGAGATACCTGAAAGGACCACACCCCTCGCGTGATCAATCCGGAGCGCAGGTACGGCTACGTGACCGGGACGGCCGCAAACAGCACCCGCTCTGTATCTGGCACAGTCTCC